>JAITKD010000199.1 GCA_031278575.1 Spirochaetaceae bacterium
GCCGATGCCGTGCAGTCCAAGAAGGCCCTGTTCGCCATAAGGCTTATCATCGGCCCGGTTCCGGCGGCGGTTTTTATCTGCGCCGCGCTTCTGATGCGCTTCTACCCGCTGGATGAAAAGGCCTGCAGGGAAATGACGGAGAAAAAGGTCATTCCGGAAAGAAATAAACAAACGGAGGACCTGGGGAGGCTGTAGGGTATTTTGTAAAATCTGTAACATATACGCTATAATATTAGTTTGTAACAGTAGACACTGTTAGCAAAGGGGTAAGCGGGGTATTAAACCATATTGGCTTTGCCAATCAATAAAGCCTAAAAATTTTATGTCCGATTTCTCATAACGAACCGCCAATCGCCGGTTTCTTTCAGTTTCTCAAATATCCTCTCTACCAATCCCCGTTTCTTATACCCTTTTTCATCTCTGGAATTCACCCCGTCCTTTCGGGTAAAATGGAGGTATGGTTGCGTCAAAAAACCGGATGACCCAGGCGGTTCGGCGCTGGTATGGTTCCCGGCTGGCGGTTATTATGGAAAGCATCATCATCGGGGCGGCGGCGGGCCTGGTGGTGGTGCTTTTCAGGTATCTTCTGGTACAGGCGGAGAGCCTGCGGACCCGTATCTATAGTGCCCTGCCGGGGCTTTCCTTTTTGTGGACCCTGCTTTGGATCCTCGTGCTGGTACTGATAGGGCTTTTCCTGGGGTGGACCGCGAAAAAACGGCCCATGATCCGGGGGAGCGGCATCCCCCAGATAAAGGGCGCCCTGCTCAGGCAGATGACCCTGGATTGGGCCCCGGAACTGCCCCTCAAGCTGGGTACCGGCATCCTCGGCCTGGGGGCGGGCCTGTCCCTGGGCCGGGAAGGGCCCTCCATACAAATCGGGGCCTATGTGGGCAAGGGGGTCCTTTCGATATTCCGCAGGCCCGACCGGGAACGGCAGTTCCTCATCACCAGCGCTTCCGCCGCGGGGTTAGCCGCCGCGTTTAACGCCCCCCTGGCGGGGGTGCTTTTTGTCCTGGAAGAGCTGCAATCCTCCTTTTCATCCCTTTTTTTGGCCTGCGCCATGGGGGCGTCTATGGCCGCGGCGGGGGTGGCCGGTTTCTTTTTCGGGTTACGGCCGGTCTTTGATCTTCGGGATATTACGGTTCTTCCCCTGAGGGGTTTGCCCTGGGTGGTCCTCCTGGGAATAATCTGCGGCCTTTTGGGGGATCTGTTTAAACGGGGGATATACCGTTCCCTTAACCTCTATGATCGGCTCCGAATTTCCCCGATCCTGCGGCCGGTGATCCCCCTGGCGGTATCCGTTCCCTTGAGTTTTTTACTTTTTGATATAACCGGCGGGGGCCACGCCTTGATCGAATCCCTTTCCACGGAGGAACGGGGCCTAGTCCTCATCCTCCTGCTTTTGGCGGGGAAACTGCTTTTTACCGCCCTGTGTTATGGATCGGGAACCTCCGGGGGTATTTTTCTCCCCCTCCTTGCCTGCGGCGCCCTGGCCGGGGTTGGATTGGGAAAGTGTCTGGGTTTCGCTGGTTTTACCACGCCGGAGCAAAACCTCAACTTTATGATCCTGGGGATGGCCGCTTTTTTTTCCGCCGTGGTTAAGGCCCCGGTAACGGGAATCATCCTGATCCTGGAGATGAGCGGCAATTTTAACCACCTCTGGAGCTTGGTTTTGGTGAGCCTCTCCGCCTTTGTTACCGCGGATCTTATCGCTTCCCGGCCCGTATATGCCGTGTTGTTGGAACGGATGTTAAAATCCACGCCCCGGGACCAAAGGGCCGGAAACGGCGATGGGTGATATCCCCTCGGACAAACCGGTTTCTGCCGGCTCCGATCTTTCCGGGGAATCCGGCCCGGTCCGGGGGTTTATCCTCCACGCATCGGCGGACCTCCCCAAGGACCGGCTCTTTTTCGTGGGCCGCCTGGAAGACGGCCGGTCTTTTGCGGCGGTGGAAGCCCGCTGGCGGCCCGCGGTTCATATCCGGGAGGAGGACCGGCGGGCCGGGGGCTCCCTCTTTGATGCCCCGGCGTGTCAAAAAAGCCCCGCCGCCTTGGAATCCTTTTCAGGCCGGGAGAAACTCCTCCGCCTGGATTTTCCCCGGTACGCTCACCGGGCCGCCGGGGTAAAGTTCCTGGAACGGGCGGGAATTCCCATCCCCGACGGGGAGATGAAACCTCCGGAGGCATTTCTTCTGGAACGGCGCGTCCGGGGGCCGGTGGAGATCCGGGGGCCATTCAGGACCGGCCGCTTTGTGGACGTGGTTTTCCCCAATCCCGAAATTCTGCCCGCCCCCGGCCCGGTACGGGTTCCCCTCAAAACCGCTTCGGTGGATATTGAAACCGATATGGGAGACGGCTCCATCAGGGCCGTGGGGATCAGCTGGACCGGCGCCTTAAACCGGGATACGGCGGGCCAAATTACTCAAAACACCCGGGGTCTGGTCAGGGTTCTGGGACCCCCGGATGCCGCCGGCCCTCCGGGGGAAGGGTTTGAGCTTTTCTTTCACCCCGACGAAGGATCCCTGCTTGCCGCTTTTATCGATGATATTCGCCGGATCGATCCCGACGTGCTGACGGGCTGGAATTTTCTTGATTTTGATTTTCCCCGCCTGGCGGAACGTTGTGAAATTTTTCACATCCCCTTTAACCTGGGAAGATCCGGGGACCGGGCCAAGTATTTTCCCGGAGAGGGACGGCGTTCCGGGGCGGCCTTGATCCCGGGCCGTCAGGTGCTGGATGCCCTGCGGATCGTCCGGTCCGGGCCCCAGCGGTTCTCCGACTATACCCTCCAGACCGTTTCCCGGGAGGTTCTGGGGGAGGGGAAGCTGGTCGCTTCTTCGGGGAAGGATAAAGCCGAGGAGTTGGACCGCCTGTACCGGGAAGATCCCCGGACCTTCGGCGCCTACTGTTACCGGGACGCGGAACTGGTCCTCCGCATCCTCGCCGAAACCGGCCTGTTCCGGCTGACCCTGGAACGGGCCTCCCTTACCGGGGTTTCCCTGGACAAAGCCTGGACCAGCGTGGTGAGTTTTGAGCGGATCTACGCCCTGGAACTCCTCGTCAGGGGGATTGCCCCGCCCCCCGCCGTTTCCCGCCGGGTTTCCGGGGCCGCCGGGGGAACGGTGCTGGATCCCCGGCCAGGTTTTTTCAGGAACATCGCGGTTTTCGATTTCCGCAGCCTCTACCCCACCATTATCAGGACCTTCAACATCGATCCCCTGGCCCACGAGCGGGCGGGTTCCCCCGGAACTTCAACGGCGGAGGCCCCGGTTACCGCCCCCAACGGCGCGGCCTTTTCCCGGTCTCCGGGGATCCTTCCGGCGTTGATCGCCGAATATTTTGCGTCCCGCCGCGAAGCCCTGGACCGGGGGGACGTAATCGCCGCCCATGTGTACAAAATTCTGATGAACAGCTTTTACGGGGTCCTGGGTACCGCGGCCTGCCGGTACGGCCGTACCGAATTGGCCGGGGCCATTACCTCCTTTGCCCGGAAATGGCTGCTTTTTTCCCGGGACTGGTTCACCGAACAGGGCTGCCCGGTACTGTACGGGGATACGGATTCCCTTTTTGTGGAAACCGGCCTGGACGACCGGGCGGGCTTCGGGGACTTCCTTGACCATTGCGGCGCCCTGGCCCAAAAACTCAACACCGCCCTTTCCCGGCAGGTACAAAAGGAATACCGCCTTACCTCCTTTATGGAACTCCGGTTTGAAAAAGCCTACCGCCGGTTTATGATCCCCCCGCTGCGGGGTATTCACGAGGCCGGGGAAATCCGGGGCCGGGCCAAGGGGTATGGGGGCCGCATCCTCCACCCGGACGGTACCGTATCGGTGGAGGTTAAGGGCATGGAGGCGGTACGGAGCGACGCCACCCCCCTGGCTAAACGGGTACAGCTTGAACTTTTGGAGATGGTTTTTTCCGGGGGAGGGGAAGGGGAATTTAAAGAAAAAATTTTCGAGACTATCCGGCTCCTTATGGCGGGAACTTTGGACGGGGAACTGGTGTACCGGAAGCGGCTCTCCCGCCCCCCGGAAACCTATACCTCCTCCACCCCGCCCCAGGTAAAGGCTGCCCGGGCCCTGGGCTGGAAGGGCCGCCGGGGAACGGTGGAATACCTCTGGACCGAGCAGGGCCCGGAGCCGGCCTCCCTCCCCCACGCCCCCCCGGATTACGAACACTACATTGATTCCCAGATACTCCCCGTGGCCCGGTCCATCGCGGACGCCGCGGGGTGGACCGGCGAACTTTTTCCCCGTAAGGGCGGGCCCCGCCGGGCCCGGCTTGACCGGGAGAAAGGGCAGATGGAACTGGATCTGTAGGCCCCGGCGCTAAACGTGATCCACAAAAATTTTACGAGGTATTTTTAGCGGAATTTGTTCGGAATTTGAAATTTTCGAGCCTTTTACTAAAGCAAAACCGCGGGTCAATCCCATAGTATCCATGAGTACAAAAGAATTTACAAAAAGGCGAATCGTCCCTTCTCCGAAACCGGTGGGGTTTATCCTACCCCAATTCCCCCATTTTTTCCATGGCAAGGACGACCGCCGCGGTACAGGCGGTTTCGGTCCGCAGGGCCCGGCGCCCCAGGGAAAGACGGATAAACCCCGCCGCCTCAAAAAGGCC
>JAITKD010000210.1 GCA_031278575.1 Spirochaetaceae bacterium
ATCCGGAGGAAAATCCTGGAAGCTCCGCCGCTTCCATTGATTGCAAACGGCAGACGGAAGCCCACAACTTGGATTAAGGGTTATCTGGAAGGTTTTACAGTCCGATCTCCGCGGGGTGACAAACGGTTTCGGTGGACGAGACATGGCTTTCCTCCTAAAGGAAAATAACCGCACGATAACCGCACGATGCCACATAACTCCACAAAAACAAAAAACATTAATTCACTAAGTCTTTGTATTTTAAAGACTTACAACTGAGCCGCACACGATTCGAACGTGTGACCCACGCCTTAAAAGGGCGTTGCTCTACCTACTGAGCTAGCGGCCCGGATTACTCGATCTAAAAACACCCTTCATATCGATGTTTTTAACACCCGGTTACTTGATCCGGTTTCAAAACCCGGTCGTGGACCTTCGGTCGTGGACCTTCGGTCCAATGAAACTGGCTTGGAAGAAGCGGACAGCGCCCCGTTCTTCCGTATAAATCTAAGGCTGCCGGACAAGCACGGCCCCTACGCAGAGCCGGTCTTTCAAAAGGCGCCATTTTGAAACAGCCTCCATAACCATAGCTGAATCCGTTCTAATGGTCAAGGGGTCGAATTTCCCTGACCGGACATCGGGAAAAACGTTACCAAAGCCGTTCCCCCAAAGCGTCAAACCGGGAAATCCCGGGAAGAGCCGGCCCGGATTCATCCAGGGCGCGGATCCTGCAGGGGACCACCCTTCCCGGGGGAAGGGGGTCTGTCCCCCCGGCGGGGAACAAAAGCCTAAGGTAATTATCGGATAACGCGGTAACATAGGGGACGTTTTTTTTATCCCCCCCGCCATAGGGGGTCTTTCCTTCAATGACCGCATCCACCTTTTTGCCGATCCAACGCCGGATATAGTTCCGGCGGCCTTGTTGGGCCAGATCTAACAGGGCTTTTACCCGGGAGACGGACTCCCGCTCACATACCCGCCCCTTAAAATGATAGGCCGCGGTCCCCGGCCGCGGGGAATAGGGAAAGGCATGGATCCATGAAAAATCCATACGCCGGCAAAATTCATAGGTTTCTTCAAATTCCCCGCCGGTCTCACCGGGAAAACCGGTTATCATATCACAGGCAAAAAAGGGATCCCCCTTGACGGATCGCAGCAGGCTTACCCCCGCTTCAATTGATTCGGGGGAATAGGCGCGCCCCATTTTTTTTAAGACTCCGGGGCTTCCCGACTGGATTGCGAGGTGAAAATGGGGGCGAATCCGGGGATTACCCAGGGCCTTAACCAAGTCCCGGCTGATATATTCGGGTTCCACCGAGGAAACCCGCAGGGCAATATAACCGGTTTCCCCCAAAAGGTATTCCAGGAGGCCGCTTAAACCCAGGGAACCGTCCCGGTACTGGCAGATATTTACCCCGGTCAAAACCGCTTCCCCGAATCCGGCGGCTTCCAGGGCCCGAAGCCTGGACAAGACCCTATCCGCCCCCAAACTTACACTGGGCCCCCGGGCAAGGGTAACCCGGCAATAGGAACAACGGCTGTCACAACCGTCTTGTATTTTTAAAAAAGCCCGGGAATGATTGGAAAAATCCTGGGGATTAAAACAAAACCGGTCTTGGGGGGAGGAAGAATCCGGGTTTTGCGTCCATTTCTCCAGTATCAACGCCGGATTCCCGGCGGTCTTCTCAGAATCCGCGAGAAATTTCGGCAAATCCAAAAGGGAACTCTTACGATCCCCGGATATCACAAAAAGCCGTTTCCGGTAAAGGGGCGTTCCCCCTTTACCGTCCGTAAGAGCCGCCACCGCATCAGCCTCAACCTGGGCATAACAACCGGTAACAATCACGCAGGCTTCGGGGCTTTCCTTGAGGATCTTCCGAATTATCCTCCGGGCCTTCTGTTCGGCCTTGGAGGTAACCGTACAGGTATTAACCAAAAAAATATCCGCCCCGCCCCTTTCCCAGGGAACCAGGGTAAACCCCTCACGCATAAAGGCCCCGGCAATGGATTCACTTTCGAGTTGATTTAATTTACATCCCAGGGTTTGCAAGGCTATGGAAAACACGGGAATTTAGCGGCTCCCCAGGGCTTGACGGATACGTTCCAGGCCCATACGGGCGTCGGGAAGCTGGGAATTCAGGAAAAGCGCCCGCTCATAGGCAGCGGCGGCATCCTGTAGATCCCCGGCGCTTTCCCGGGCATAGGCAAGACGGGTCCACCAGGCGGCGTTGTCAGGCACCTGATGAACCGCCGTAGAAAGGGCAATATCGGCATGACGGAAACGGCCGAGCCGGATATAAATTTCACCCATAAAATAATAAGCCATCTCCATCCGCTGTCCCTCGGGGGCCAGGTTGATATAATCCTGAAAATACCGCAGCGCCTCGTGGTTGCTTCCCTGAAAATAGTTAATCTCCCCCAGGATCTCGACGATCCGGGGGTCATATCTGCTGATGTTCCATCCGCTTTGCGCATAGGTTTTGGCTTCCTCATACCGGTTTAACCGGACAAGGCTCCAACATATTACCACATAGGATTCAATATTATTACGATTTACCGAAATTTCATTCAGGCATATAGAAACCGCCCGTTCATAATTACCGTTCCGGTACTCCTGAACGGCATCGGGCCTGTTTTGACCAAAAGCAGCCAATCCGGAAATTAAAAGAAAAAATAAACCTATCGCATATTTTAAAAATTTTTTTTTCATACCACTTGTTCAAGGGGTTTCCGTTCCCTCATCGTACAACGGCCGTTAAATGTACATCCGGTTTCCATAAAGATTTCCGGCGCGGTAACATTTCCCGTCAATTTACCGGTGGCGGTAATTTCAACCTTTTCCGATGCGGTAATATTTCCCTTTACCACCCCCCTAATGACCACGGCGGCAGCGTTGATATTCGCGTCCACCACCGCCGCTTCATCCACCACGAGAAGGCTTGTAGCGACTATTTCCCCGGAAACCCTACCCCGGATCAGAAAGGGTTTCTCAAAATTGACAATCCCGGAAAAATCAATATCGGAAGATAAAATAGTATCAAAGTCTTCATCTTCCAAAACATCGTTGTGAATATCGGTCATAATGACCTAAATTTAACCGCGGACCCAGAGTACGTCAATAGGTTCCCGAGGCAAAAGTATCGGACTTGTTCAATATCCCCCTGGGTTCTCTCCCAAATCGGTTTTTCGTATACGGTCATCACTATCGATTCTATTAAATTCGGAATTCGGGCGCATCCGGCCGCTGTTGCGGCCGGACCGGGCTTTTCGGGGCTCCGCTATCGCTCCG
>JAITKD010000216.1 GCA_031278575.1 Spirochaetaceae bacterium
GGGTATCTTGTAGGTCTTATCTGGTTATGAGGTTCGTCCGTAAGGAAATTCTTTCACGATGGGGTCTACTATCATCTTTTGTGGATGATATATTTTTTAGCCGTTTCAATTTTACCCGCGTAAAGGGTGAAATTGGGGTGGGGCCAGACCCCTGGATGAAAAGAGGAGACGTTTTCAGAAAAAACGCATTGTTCCGGATCTGAGTTTCAAAGTAGTAAGCCAGGGTCCGGGGATAATCGTATTTTGAAAGCGGCTCAGGAAAAAGGGGGTTTTATGAGGATTACCACTCGGGGCCGGTACGCGCTTCGGGCATCTCTGGCCTTAGCGCGGCTTGGAAAAGACGGGTCCCCTGTATCTATCAACAATTTGTCAGAACAGGAGAATATTTCATCGGTGTTTTTGGAACAAATTTTCTTTAGATTAAAAAAAGCGGGGATTGTTACCTCCGTAAGGGGGCCCGGAGGCGGCTTTTATTTTGCCCAGCCTCTGGATAAGTTGACCATCAAAGCGATTCTGGACGCCGCCGGGGAAGATTTGGACCTTATTAATTGCGATAAAAGCCGGGAGGATTGTGAAAGAATCGGGTATTGTCTTACCCATTCTATATGGAAAGAGGTGGCCGATTTAGTAAATAATTACTTTAGAGGTATTACTATCGCGTCAATTCTGGAAAAACACGCCAGGAATTCGGGAAAAAACGTTAAGGAGTTGTAGTTGGGAACTATAGGGGAACAGAAAAAAAATAACGCGGCCTACCAAAAGGTATTGACGGCCTTTAAAAAACAGCGGAACGGCGCTACCATCGCGGATATCACCGCAAAGACAGCCCTGCCCCTGGATTCGGTCCGGGAATTGGTAAGCGCCGCGGCGGATGAATACCAGGCCCGGCTGCAGGTGACCGAATCCGGTGAAATTCTCTACTCTTTTCCCCATGGGTTCGTCAGTAAGTATCACGGTTTCCGCCGGAACCTGACCAGGGCGATAGAAAAAATAAAAAAAGGCGTCAAAATCGCCGGTGTTTGGATCTTTAAGGTGTGGATCATGGGGATGCTTCTGGGGTATTTTGTCCTTTTTATGCTCATCGCCCTGGCATCCCTGGTTATTTCCGTGGCCGGCAGTTCTTCCAATTCCGACAACCGTTCTTCCCATCGGGGAAATGGTTTGGGAGGGATGTATTTTGCCTCCCAAATTTTCAACCTGATTATCAGGATATGGTTTTACTCGGAGTTAACCAAATCCATGGATGGGCGGTATTACGGAAACCGGCAGGTAAAACCCAAGGGCAGGCCCTTATATAAGGCCATCTTTTCTTTCGTATTCGGCGATGAGGATCCCAATGGGGATTGGCCTTCCCGGGAAAAACGGTCCGTTATTGCCTATATCCAGGCCCACGGGGGGGTAATTTCCCTGCCCGAATTTATGACCCTCACCGGGCTTCCCCCGGAAAAGGCCGATTCGGCGATCCTCTCCTGTTGCGCCGAATTCGGCGGCCTTCCGGAGGCGACCGAGGAGGGAACGGTGGTATACCGGTTTGATCCCCTGCTGCTCCGGGCGGACGGACAGGATCGCTCCTTTTCCGGAGTATCGTCTGTTATTAAACGATTAAAGTCCTTTTCATCCAATAAAAAAACTATGAATTCCTGGTTCGGCGTCATAAACGGGGTCAATTTGGCCTTTGGAACGTATTTTCTCTTCAATTCCCTAAATACCGGCATCCTGATGCCCCGGATGCAAATTAGCGCCGGTTCCTACCTTTACGCGGTGGCCTATGGGCTTTTTTCACAATTCCTTTCCAATCCCCTGCCCTTCATCACCATCGGTTTGGGTTTGGTACCCCTCCTCTTTTCCTTCTTCTTTTGGCTCATCCCCGGCATCCGGTACCTGAAGACGCGGGAGGAAAACGAGGCTATCAAATTTGAAAACCTGCGAAAGATAGGTTATGGCCGGATCTGGGAAAATCCTCGGAGGGTAAAGCCCGGGGATCTTACCCCGAATACTCCCGAATGCCGTCCCAAAAACCTGGCGTCCGCGGAGGACAAGATCATCAAGGAACTGGGTTCCTATGCGGTTCCCGAAGTTGATTTGGACGACGGGGGAAATCCGGTCTACACCTTTACCGAACTCGTCCGGGAAAAGGAGGCCCTGCAAAAGTACCGTTCTTCCCTGGACGGCAGGGCTTCCTCCCTGGGAAAAACCGTCTTTGACAGCGAGGGATGAGTTTCGTCCGGTTTTTAGAATTGGGATGGTTTCAAAATTTACGATTGATCCAAAATTTAGATAGGTTTGAGACAACCGTTTTTTAAAAAAACGTTTAGCTTCTTAATAATTAATCCTTTTTTGTATAAAAAACTACAATACGATAAAAGAAATTCGGCTCATACTCAAAATAACTTTAAAACAAGGAACGGAAAAATGGTAATTGGTTCATGGATAGTGAGTACGGAAAACATGCGGTGTAAAAACTGGATGAACGGCATCGAAATAACTTTTACCCTCTCTGAAAACAACACCCTCCAGGGAAGGATCAGCACAATCCCTGAGGAATTGTTTAAAGAAATGCCCACTACCATAATCCGGGCCTTTTATATTTATAAAATGTGGCGGACGGCTACATATATATTTAAAAAAATCTATTTAAAAAAACAAGATCAACACCCCCAGGGATCTTCTCTGGGGTATGTTGATTCTCCGGATGAATTTTAATCGGCTTTGCGTATAGGAGCCCTGCTTCTATACGCAAGGCTTCCGGAGCTTCCGCTATTTCCCCCACCTTTCCCCCCGGATCAACAACGTGTAGAAAACCCTGGAACCTTTTGTACCGGCGGGGATACGGATCGCCCGTACCGGAATGGAACCGGCTTTTTCTTGAACCGCCTTGGTAACCAGGATGGGAACATGATAGCGGGGGGCGAATTTGGAAAGAAGCCGGGAGCAGGCCACGGGAGGGCCGTAGACCTGGTAACCTGAACCGGGGATGGGAACAAAAGCGCATTCCCCAACATCAATACCGAAACACCAGGCCCCTCCCCGAGGGGAACTTTTCAAAAGCTCATCGAGAAACTTCAGCGCCTGGGCCGCCGGATTCAACGGGTCCCCATCAGAGGAGGGCTTCCCCCGGGGCTTCAGGATCGTCCGTTCCGGGGGGGATCCAAAGGCAATCAACGCCGTATTCCCCTCCCATCCCGCCATAATCCCCCCGGCCTTTATACACCACCGGGAAAGTTCCTCCCGAAAGGCGGCCCCGTCCCGGGCGGCTTCCCGGGGATCCCCCTGATTTTCCTGGGCCGCCAAAGGGTCGTTTCTCACGGCAATTACCGCGGCGGGGACCGCCACGGGCCCTAATGCCGGGGATTCTCCGGACCGGAACAGGGCTTTAAGATAGGCCGGGGTTAGGGAACCTCCATAAATCTGACGGACCAGACCCGCAAAACGGCGGTTTATGATTAGGATAACCAGGGTTGATGAGCAGGCAGCCCCCACGGCCGCGGTCAAGGGGATGAAGGGGTCTATCCAATACGCGCTCAGAAGGAAACTCCCGGAAAAGATCAAGCCGATGAGCAGGCTGAGAAAAAAACCTATCCCTAAGGAGAGGATCGGCCCTAATCTGACCAGGCAAAAACAGAGGGCAAAAGCGGAAACCAGGGACCAGAACAGGACGTACCGGTCCGGGACGGTCCGTATAACGCTGCCTGAAAGGAGGCTGTTGGCGAGGATGGCGGACGCTTCGGCTTCCGTGGGGCCCTGGGCGGCTCCCCCATTACCGGGCCCTAAAATACAAAAGGAACCATAAAGCAGGGATTTCAGGGAACCCCGTATTTCCGCCAGGACATTATATTTTTCCCTGATATCCCGAAAGGTCCTGATGAGCCCGTCCCGCAGGTCCCGCAGCCGCCGGCTTTCCGCTTCATCCGGGCCTTTGGAGGCGATGAGTTCTTCATACCCCGCAACCAAGGTCATTTCCCCGGGACCGTAACAGAAATCTTCCAGGGAAATAAAATACGCTTCCCGGCCTTCGATCCACCGGCGTTTTTTTTCTTCATCCGGTTCCCGGAGTAACTCCTCCCGGAGGGAACGGGCATATTCATAAAGAACCGGCGGATGCTTTTCCGGGTTTAATCCCCCATAAATCCCCTGGGGAGCCGCGGCGGTGAGGAGGCGGTAGAGTTCTTTATCCGCTTCCTCGTACTCCACGATCAGGCTCAGGGGGACCCGGTTAAAATCCTGATTTTTCCCCGGCTTTTCAATCAGGAATGCCCCTTTGTCATCCACGGGAAAAACGAGGGATTCCCCATCCCGGGATTTTACCAGCCGGAGGATAGGGCCGTCTTCGGTATATTCCATATCCGTCTTTTGGTACCGTTCCTTGAGGGCGGTATACACCAGATGTTCCCCATATACCCCTTCCCCTAAAAGGACCGGAGCCATACGCCGCAGTACCCCGTCAGGATCGGGCGCGGGCTTAAAATACCCGGCGCCGCTGGTTTTCCAGGCCCGGCCGAAAACGGCGGCGGCTTTTTCAAAAACCCTGGTTTCCTCCTGCGGTACAAACGAAAACAAAAGCCGTTCCTTTCCCTGTTCGGTAAGATTTACCAGTTCCCCCACATAGGCCGGGGCATCCGAAGGCGGGATGGAACCGATGCGGATGGCCTCAAAAAGGTTCAGGATATTCCCTTTTAACAAACCGAATTCCTCGTCAAAGCGGAAGACCAGTTCCGCCGCGCTTCTCACCGCTCCGGAGGAAAGGCCCACCACCGGAACCTGGATGATCAAAACCGACGCTTCGGTTTCGGTTAAGGTCATTAAGACCGAAGCCGCCGTCTCGGGCTCAATAAAATATTGGGTAAAAAATTCCCTTTGGGGATCGACCGTACCGGTTTCGGTTTCTATCAGGGCTATTTCACCGGAAACCGGCGGAGGCCGCCGGCGCTCCGTGAGAAAATCATAATACGGACCAAGCCGCGGCCCCGTAAGCAGGTTGCTCATCCCCAGGGCGCACACGAGGGCCGTACCCAGGGAAATACAAAGCCGTATGATTTTCAACTTTTTTGTAAAATAAATCACCATAAGTTATTACCAGGTATCAAAAACAACATATTTATGATTATATTATATGATATATATTTAAGGTAGTTTCAAACTATACATATTGATGAAACCGGAACCTTGAATTTAAGAAAAAGAACGGATTTTAGACCGGTTTTTCCGAGCCGGTTTCATTGGGGTTAAGCGGTTTCTCAAAACACCCGTTATTGAAAACCCCCTTATCCGGTAATTTACGGAATTTCAGGAGGAGTCATGGGACAGAGAAGATCAGTTTTTATAGGGGCTATTATGATAATCGCCCTCCTATTGGCGGGGTGCGCCAAGCCCCCCACGGAAGAAATGGAAAAGGCCGCCGCGGCGGTTACCCAGGCGGAAAACGATCCCGATGCGGTCCTCTACGGGGAAGATTCTTTGATCCGGGCGAAGAACGCCCTTACCCAAATGCGGGTATCGGCGGATTCCAAACGGTATGACGAGGCAAAACTCCTGGCCCAAGAAGCTATAGACGCCGCGGAAAAGGCCCGGAACGACGGCAGGCTGGGGGCGACCCGGGCCAAGGAAGAAGCCGAGCGGCTCCTCTCGGAGGCGCAAAACGCCCTAACCGCTACCGAAAAGACCCTGAATATGGCAAAAGATCTGGATAAGGTGGAGGCCGATTTTGACACCCTTACCCGGAAACTGCAAACCGCCGGGAGTATTATCGGAGAAGCGGAGACAGCCCTCAACGCTTCCCGGTACCAGGACTCCCAAAATAAAAGCCGGGAAGCCCGGGCCGCCCTCGGGGACATCACCTCGGAAATTTCAGGGGCCGTTACGAAAAAATCCCGAAAAAAATGACCCTCCCCGTCCCGGAACATCCTCCGCGCCGGCGGATTCGTTAGTCCTCCGGTACCGGGGGGCGGAAACGGGGGCTTCCCCATTGGGGGAACAAAATGGGGACCGGAAAACCCCGCTTTCCGGCCCCCGCCCGCAAAAAGACGCGCCCCGGATTATTTTAAATACAGGGGCCGTTCTTCGTATTTGGTATGGAGCAGATCATGGGCCTTATGACCGGTGGGTTCCCCCAGAAATTCATCATAAACCTGTTTGATATTGGGGTTCTGATGGGAACAGCGGTAGGGTGATATCTGGTCATCCTGATAGAGCCCCGCGATGCGTTTGGAACGGATCTCGTCGGTACAGCCGTAGGGTTGTCCTCCCCCGCCGATACAGCCCCCCCGGCAGGCCATAACCTCCACAAAGTGGTAGGGGGGTTCCCGTCCCGCATCCCGGGCGGCCCGGATCCGGTCCAGAACCGCGGCGATATTACCCATTTGGTGGGCCGCGGCGATACGGATCTTGGTGCCGTTCTGGAAATCCACCTCCGCTTCCTTGACCCCCTCAAGGCCCCGGACGGGGAGGAAATTGACGTCCCCCAATTCTTTTTTGGTTACCAGGAAATAGGCGCTCCGCACCGCGGCCTCCATAACCCCCCCGGTAACCCCGAAGATGGTACCCGCCCCGGTATAGGGGCCCAGGG
Source organism: Spirochaetaceae bacterium (assembly GCA_031278575.1). Lineage (GTDB taxonomy): Bacteria > Spirochaetota > Spirochaetia > Treponematales > Breznakiellaceae > JAIRMO01. The sequence continues at coordinate 6,563 of JAITKD010000216.1, forward strand.
GGTTATCCGCTTCCTCATCCTCAAGTTTGAGGATCTCAATCCCCGCTTGTTTGATCATCCGGGCCAATTCCCGGGTAGTGATGGAAATATCCACGTCATCCCCGTGGCCGGCGGAACGCATATCCTGGTTCCGCTTGGTTTCCCATTTTTTAGCGGTACAGGGCATGACCGAAACGGAGAATATCTTATCCGGGTCTATTCCGGCTTTTCCCGCCCAATAGGTCTTGATCATGGCCCCCATCATCTGCTGGGGGGATTTGGCGGTGGAAAAATTCGGTATTATGTCGGTATAATATTTTTCCATATAGTCAACCCAAGCGGGACAGCAGCTGGTGATGAGGGGAATGTCCCCCCTCTGGGTGAGCCGTTTCACCAGTTCCGTCCCCTCTTCCATGATGGTGAGGTCCGCGGAAAAATTGGTGTCGAAAACGGTCTTGAACCCAAGACGCCTCAGGGCGGCGTAGATCTTTTTGGTTATCAGCGCCCCCGGTTCCAGGCCGAATTCCTCCGCCAGGGCAACCCGGACCGCCGGGGCAATCTGAACCACCGGATGGACATCGGCGTTTTGCAGGGCGGCCCATACCCGGATGGTATCGTCCCGTTCGTAGATAGCCCCCACGGGACAATGGGCGGCGCACTGGCCGCACTTGATACAGGGGCTTTCCCCCAGGGGGGTGTCCGCCGCGGAGGCTATCCTGCCCTTGATGCCCCGGCCGAGGAATTCCAGGGCCCAGACATTCTGCATCTCCTGGCAGACCTTGACGCAGCGGCCGCAGCGGATACATTTTTCGGGGTTGAGTATGATGGCCGGATTGGAATCATCAATGGACAGGTTGTTGGATATCTTCCGATAGGGAACTTGCCGGATACCGAATTCCGCCGCCAGGGTCTGGAGCTCGCAATTACCGTTTCGGGGACACTGGAGACAGTCGTTGGGATGATTGGACAGGATCAGTTCCACCACGGTACGCCGTACCGCGATGATCTCCGTATCATGGGTAATGATACTCATGTTTTCCGTCACCGGGGTGGTACAGGCCCGGACCATCTTGGGGGAACCCTCCATGCGGACAATGCAGATGCCGCAGGACGCCCAGGGAGGGAGGTCCGGATTATAACAAAGGGTGGGGATCTTAATATTGATCTTCTTGGCCGCATTGAGGATAGTGGTCCCCTCCTCCACCTCCAGGGGAATACCGTTTATTTTCAGGTTGATCATTGCTTCTCCTTTACTTCTTGTTAACCGCGCCGAATTTGCAGTTCTTAAAACACTCACCGCATTTAATACACTTGGACTGATCGATGGTGTGAGGCTGCCGTTTCTCTCCGGTGATACAATTTACGGGACAACGCCGGGCGCAGAGCCCGCATCCGATACACTTTTCCGGGTTGATATCAAAGATCACGAGGTGTTTACACTTACCGGACCGGCACTTCTTGTCCCGGATGTGTTCCCGGTATTCCTCCCGGAAATTCTTTACCGTGGACAGGGTGGGATTTGCCGCGGTACCGCCGAGCATACAGAGGGAAGCCTTGGTCATGGCCTTTCCGATACTTTCAAGTTTATCCAGGTCTTGCTCTTCGCCGTTACCCCGGGCGATTTTTTCCAGAATATTGAGGATCTGGGTGGTGCCGATCCGGCAGGGAGAACACTTACCGCAGGATTCATCCACACAAAAATCCATGTAAAACCGGGCAACGTCCACCACACAGTCGTCCTCGTCCATGACGATCATACCCCCGGAGCCCATCATGGAACCCATGGCGGTAAGGCTTTCATAGTCGATAGGGGTATCCAGGGCCTTTTCGGTGAGGATCCCCCCGGAGGGGCCGCCGGTTTGGACCCCCTTGAATTTTTTCTGATTTTTGATACCGCCGCCGATTTCAAAGATAATTTCCCGGAGGGTGGTCCCCATGGGAACTTCCACCAGCCCCGAATTCTGAACCTTCCCGGTCAGGGCGAAAACTTTGGTGCCCTTGGACTTCTCCGTACCGATGGCGGCAAGCCAGTCGCCGCCCCGGGTCATCACCACCGGGATATTGGCCAGGGTCTCCACGTTGTTGATCACCGTGGGCTTGGCCCAGAGGCCCTGGACCGCCGGGAAGGGGGGTTTAGGAACGGGCATACCCCGCTGTCCCTCCAGGGACTTGATCAGGGCCGTTTCCTCCCCGCAGACAAACGCCCCGGCCCCGAGGCGGATCTCAATATCAAAATCAAATCCGGAACCCAGGATGTCCTTGCCCAAAAGGCCGTAATTCTTGGCTTGTTCCAGGGCTATCTGAAGCCGCTTGATGGCCAGGGGATATTCCGCCCGGATATACACATACCCCTGGTGGGCGCCGATGGTTTTACCGCAGATGGTCATGGCCTCAATGATCGAATGGGGATCCCCTTCGATGGTGGACCGGTCCATATACGCGCCGGGATCCCCTTCGTCGGCGTTACAGACCACGTATTTGACCTCCCCCGGAACCTTACGGGTCAGATCCCATTTAAGCCAGGTGGGGAACCCCGCGCCGCCCCGGCCCCGGAGCCCGGATTTTTTAAGCTCCTCAATCACTTCTTCGGCTTTTAAATCGAAGAGGGCCTTTTCAAGACCGATATACCCTTCCCGGGCTATGTATTCGTCGATGTTTTCCGGATTAATGGCTCCGCAGTTTCTGAGGACCACCCGGACCTGTTTCTGGTAAAACTCGATATCCTCCACGGCGGCGGAACTTTTTTTCTCGGTTTTGTATAAGAGCCGGGGCACTTCCCGGCCTTTGACAATCTGTTCCGCGATGATCTCCGGGGCGTCTTCGGGCTTGACTTCCACATAAAAGGAATCTTCCGGAAGCACCTTGACGATGGGGCCCTTCTCGCAGAACCCAAAACAGCCGGTTTTAACTATCTGTACCTGATCCGCAACTCCCTGCTTTTCCGCCTCCGCCAAGAGCCGTTCGTATATCTCGATGCCCTTGTTGGACTCACAGGCGGTTCCGCCGCAGGTAAGGATGTAATGATTATACGCCATGTGTTTCCCCTTTACCGAACACCCGCCGGGGTTTGATTCAGGATGTGGGCATCCAGGAGTTCCCGGCCGATAATATGTTTTTTTACGATTTCCCCCGCGACTTTAGCATCCACCGTACCGTAGGTAACGACGGGCATCCCGGGAACCACCACTTCCACGGTAGGTTCCGAACTGCAAAGCCCCATACAGCCGCCCTGGCGGATCAACACCGTGTCCACCAGATTTTCCCCATCCACGGCTTTAATAAACGCATCCAGGGTGTTTTTCGCCCCCGCGGCAATCCCGCAGGTTCCCATAGCCACGATGATCTGAATGTCCTTCCCGGCACTTTCCCGCCTTCTCAGGTCATTTTTCTTGGAATTCCTCAGCTGACGCAGCTGCTCCAAGCTCAACTTTGCCATAATCATACTCCTCTCTCTTTTCGTCTTCTTCCACTGATTTAAGATACCGATCCAATAAAATCAAGGATGTCGCATCTTCCAGATTCCCCAAGGCCTCCCGGAGCTCCGATTTACTCGTTTTATAGGATAATTCCTCCAGCCCCTGCCGGCGAAACCGGCGGATACCTATTTCTTCAGGACCGGCAAATAACATCACCGTCCTCAACATACCCGAAATATCCCCCACCGGGGGCGTATCCGGCATGGTCAGGTCGAACCATGCCGTTACCGTGGTTCCGGCGCCTTTTTCTGAATGTAAATCATATCCCCCCCCGGATTGTAACGCGGTCTGAATGAGAAAGGGGATGCCTAATCCTACCTTTCTGTGGGGATGCTTCTTTCCGTCACTCACAAAAGGATCAATAGCCCATTCTAATTCGTGCTTATTCATTCCCCGGCCGTTATCTTTAAGGATAAACCGGAATTCCTTATCCGTTTCCCGGATTTCCAATTCCACCACGGATGCCCCCGATTCAACCGCGTTTTGGGTAATGTCAATAACGAGGTCACTGAGGGTGAAGTACATCACAAAAAAATCCTCCGGCTTCTCGGTGAAAAATACGCCGTAAAATAGATTTTCGTTAAAGTAGCACCGATTTATTCTCGATTGAATAAATCAGTGCTTCCTTAGCTATTTTGATATTTGGCGATTATTTCCGGAAGCTGTTCCTTGCTGAGTTTACCGTAGGTATCACCCCCCACGGTAATAACCGGGGCAAGACCGCAACAGCCCACACAACGGACGGGATCGATGGAAAAAAGCCCGTCTTCGGTTACCCCCCCCTCCCCTATGCCGAGGATGTTCCGGGCCTCTTCAATAAGATCCTGACCGCCCTTGAGGTAACAGGCGGTTCCCAGGCAAACGGAGATCTTGTATTTCCCGGGCTTGGTAGTCTTGAAAAAGTGATAAAAAGTGATAACCCCGTAGATCCGCGCCAGGGGAATCCCCGTAATTTTTGAAAGTTTTTCCGCCGCGGCCCGGGAAATATACCCAAAGGTTTCCTGGGTTTTATGCAGGATCATGATGAGACTGCCTGGTTTTACCCTCCATTCATCAATAAATGCCAATAATTCCTGGGGAAAATCAATATTCCCCTGAACATCCGCATCCCGAGTCAGCGTTGCTTCAGCTACCGCCATGGATACCCCCGTTTAATATAGATAAAAATTTATCATAAATCGACTACTTATATTTTAATACTATTAAAGGAATTAGGCAAGACATTAAATATTAACTTTTTTATCTATAAATATTTATTTATTGTTAGAGGAGACTTACTTTAAAATTTTCCCCTAAAGAAACGGCGGAACAAGCGCTAAACTTGACCCACCATTCAAGTTTTACCTGTTTTAGGACAGACCTTTCCCCGGGGAGTTTTCGGTTTGGGGTGAAAAAGAAGGTTGATACGGAACTCAGGACGGATTGATGCCGCTTATCCGGGCGCCGGAACGGCGGGATGTGGGAATATGAGGAGAAAAGCGGTTTGGATTGCCGTTTCCCCATACGGGGGTCTGACCCCGATGTCCGTATACCAGGCTTTGCCCCCGGAATTCGATGCCCCACTCCACTCCCCCAACGCCGTTATCTCCCCCTCAGCCGTCTCCCCCTCCACTATCCGCGACCCGTACCGGTCCCCCCAGATATGCCCGATCCGGCCGTCCAGGCGGTTGTACCGCTGGGCGAACACCTGTTTCAGCCACTGCATGATAGCCGGAAGTTCCAGCCCGTCCGCGGGCTTGATA
>JAITKD010000230.1 GCA_031278575.1 Spirochaetaceae bacterium
CCCCAGACGCTGAATTATAGCGGTAACATCCCCGGATCGTATTCCGGTGATAATTACCCGGCAGTAACCGCCGTATAATTCATAAACAGGATCAAATCCCAGTTCCCGCAGCCGAAAAACCGCCTCCCGGGCGTTTATTTCATTGGTAAAAGCTCCCACCTGAAGCCGGTATATTCTACCGTTTCCCGGATCGGGTACCCGGGGTAAAACCTGAATAAAACGGGGATCATAGGTTTGTTGAGGCGGGGATGGCGCCCGGATATCGGGGGTCCTCACCGAAGGAGCCGATTCATATGGTACCGTATAAGTTGGGCTGGTACGTACCGGTTCCGTGATGATTGGACGGGTAACCTGTGGTTCAGAAGATACCATCGGCACTGTTCTTGGGGAAACCGCCGCCGGTTCCGTGAGAATCGGTTGACTTGAGACCGGAGCCGCCGTCACCGGAGCCGCCACCACCGGTTCCGCCAATACCGGTTCCGCTAGTACCGGCTCGGCCAATACCGGTTCCGCCAATATCGGCGGGGTGATCACCGGCGGTACCACCACCGGCTGCACCACCACCGGCTGCATGACCGTGGGCTGCATAACCATGGGCTGGGGAGATGCAATCGCCGGGGCTGGAGATGCAACCGCCGGAGCCGGAGATGCAACCGCCGGGGCCGGAGATGCAACCGCCGGGGCCGGAGACTGCAAGACCGGTTCCGGCCTTATCGGCGCGGGAGCCGGCACTTCCTGAGCCGTCAGCACCGGCCCTGAACCCGCCGCCGTCTGCATTCCTCCGGAAGAGGTAGTGGACGGGGTAAAGGAATAGTTTGGCATTCCGTTAAAGGTGATAATGGTTTGGTTCACCATACCTGAGCCGGGTTGACCATTCGCGGGATCGGGCTTTACTTCCACTATCGGCAGTGAAGGATCCGGCTGCTCCTGCTCCGGACTACTTTCGGCTATCTCCTCCTCCGGCAGCTCGTCGGATTGCCGCCGGGCTAATACCTCAATACGTACCGGGGTAGCGCCCCGGGGATTCATTTCCAAATTCTCCGCCGCCGCCTTGGATATATCGAGGATCCGATCCGCTGATTCAGGGATCCGGTTATCAATGGTTACGATTACTTGACGATTGTTTTGAAGATTAGTTACCCGTACCCGGGTTCCGAAGGGAAGATTTAGATGGGAAGCGGTTAATCCTTTTGCTTCGGTATTATACCAGGTTGCTCTACCTTCCTGAGTCTGGGAAAATCCCAGTATGATAAAAACCATACCCCACAGACAAGACATTATGAGTCTTTTCATTATGTTCCGCCTCCCGGCTTTTCCTTTTTCCTCTTGAAAATACTAAATCACACCCGCAAGACAGGAAAATTCTTTAATTCTTACCATGTTTATACCAATTTCAAAGCCCGGATCATTGGACCGGGTCTTAAAAATAAATTAAAGCTCATTTTTTAAAATATTGACCCAATAAAACTTGTGAGCCTGTCCCAAAACTAATTGACGGTGCGCTCCCACGCACGGTTTTGGGACAGGCCCGTGCGGTTTTCCAGGCGTTCCGCCTTGCAAAACTGCGAATTTCAACCTTGTATTTCAAAATATAAATTCTGAAATACCCCCATATAATTACTTTAATATGTTTCGGTATCTTGATCAAGAGTATAATTTTTTTCACGGCAATTTTACATTTACCGCTTCAGGGTCTTGAAAAACGATTCGGCGTGGGCGTTATCCCCGGAGTTCCCCTTCCGGCTCATGCGCTGACGGACCGAGGGGCAAAGCTCCTCAAGTCGCCCGCGAAAGCTTTTCGCACAATACCGCACCCCCCGGTCAGAATGGAACAGCAGGCATTCCTGGGCCTTCCGGTTGGCAACGGCCATCTCCAAGGCGGGAACGGTTATTTTTGCGGAGGTTACGGGGGATCGGCGGAAAAAGGCCGGCGCGTAACGTGTTGACAGCCGGGACCGCTACAGATACCCCGAAAGCCGCCGGTAGGTCCGGTTTACCACTCCCTTGGTTTCCCCGTCCGAGGCGTCCCCCAGATCGTCGATCAGGGTTTCCAGGGCCGCCAGGCTTTCGTTGAGGCTGGTATGGAAGCCCCGGGAACACCGGAACCAATAATTTCCGTTCCCATCGGTAAAAAGGCAGATAAACCCCAGCTCTTTTTTCCCCTGTTTCCATATCGCGGGATTTACCAGATCCGGAAGCCGGGAAAGGATCTCCCCGGGGTTTTCCCGGACGTTGAATCCCGCCTTCCGGGGCCAGGACCGGTTTAGGGCCCCGTCTATATCCAGGGAAGAGATAAGGGAGAGGATCAAGCTGAGTTTTTCCCCCGCCAGCAGGGTATAGCCCCCCGCAACGATGATAGTCCCCTTGAGGCCCTTGTATAGGGCGTCGGGCACATTCTCCTTGAGTTTGGAAAGCCGTTCCCAGGGGAGCCTTACCAGTTTCTTACCCTTGATGGTTTCGATATCGAAAACTTCGTTGCCGATTTTGATGGTATTGGTAAAATCCCTGACTTTTTTCAGCCGCTTTTCCGGGAAAGGCGCCCCCTTCTCGGGCTTCCGAAGGCTTTCCCCCAGGGTCTCAAAAAGCTGCGGGCTTATCTCCGCCAGGGCCTGTTTGGACAGGGGGGAAACCGACATGGCGTACATTCGGGAGGTCCGTACAATTTCCCCGGCCACAATGTATTGGGGATCCATTCTGAACATCACCGATCCGGGGTGGATGAGGATCCGGTCCGCGGTGAGACTCCGGTACATATCCCGGCCCTCCCGAACACAGACGAATTGGATAAGTCCCCGGGCTACGGCCTTGAGGTAGTCCTCCTTCCCCCCCCCGGAGAGAATAGGGATTCCCATACCGGATACGATCAGTTCCAACTGTTCCGTGACGTTGACGATTTCCGCCATAGCCCGTTCATCCAGGTAGTTTTTTTCACAGAATTTTGTCCGGTTAAACGCGCTTTTATAGGCGCCGTATAGTTTAAGGTAGGAAACAAAATCCCCCATCTGGTCCTGAAAACTATGATGGGCCTTGCGGGCATCGGTTTCTTCCCCCGGCGGCAGCACATAAGGACTTTGGGTCGAGAGGAAGGCCGCGGCGATGATGGTTTCCTGGGTAACCTGGGGATATCTGAGGATCGCCTCTACGATGATCCGGGACTGCCGGGGGGGGAGGGGAAATTCGGTCATCATCTTCCCAATCTTAGAGAGGCTCCGGTCCGGCAGCAGGGCGTCCAGGAGGTTGAGGGTATCAATGGCGGCGATGAGCCCCTCCCGGTTGGGAAGGGAGATAAAATCGAATTCCTCAAAGGCGCTTATCCCCAGATCCGCCATCCGGAGAACCACTTCGGACAGATCGGTACGGAAAATTTCTTCGGTGGTAAAAAGCGGCCGGTTTTCAAAGTCCTTCCGGGTATAAAGCCGGTAGCAGGTACCCTCCCGGGTACGGCCCGCCCGGCCCTTCCGCTGGTTTCCCGCCGCCTTTGACACCGGCCCTTCAATCAAGCTGGAGGTAAAAGTCCGGGGGTTGTAGTAGTTGAGTTTTGCCAGTCCCGAATCGATCACCGTGGTAATTCCGTCGATGGTAACCGAGGTTTCCGCGATATTGGTGGAGATCACGACCTTGGTCTTGCCCCGGGGCGGGGCGTCAAAGACCCGTTCCTGCTCGTCTTTACCCAACCTCCCGTAGAGGGGCACCAGGTGGAGGTATTTCCCCGCGGGTCCCATACCCAGCCGGGTCATACAATTTTTTATTATCTTTTCCCCGGAGAGGAATATCAGCATATCCCCCTCCCGTTTTTCACCGATGATCCGTTCGGTGATCGTTACGATTTTATCCAAAAGGACATCTTCACCGCTGGCGCCGCTAAAGCCGCCGCCCCGGTACCCATTACCGCCCTTCCCCTCCGTTGGGATCGCCGTATCCGGGGAATCATAAATAAGGGTGACGGGGTAGGTAATGGCATCGATCTTCACCACCGGGCATTCCCCAAAATATTCGGAAAAGACCTCGGCATTGATGGTGGCGGAAGAAATGATCACCTTAAATTCCGGCCGCATTTCCAAAATCCGTTTCAGGAGGCCCAGGATAAAATCTATATTAAGGCTCCGTTCATGGGCCTCGTCCACCAGCAGACATCCGTATTTTGAAAGATAGGGATCGAGCTTCATTTCCTGGAGGAGGATCCCATCGGTCATGATCTTGATCTTCGTGGTCTCGTCGGTTTTATCCTCAAAACGCATCTTGTAACCCACGAGGCCCGGTATGGAGGCGCCCATCTGCCGGGCTATGTATTCACTCACCGAAACCGCGGCGATCCGCCGGGGCTGGGTAACCCCGATAATACCCTTCTCCCCATAACCCGCTCCGTGGAGGATTACGGGAAGCTGGGTGGTTTTTCCTGATCCGGTGGGGCTTTCCACCACCACCACCTGATTTTCCGCCAGGACCGAAAGGATAAGTTCCTTGTGTTTATAAACGGGAAGTTCCAAATAATTCATGCTTTATTATCATACTACAAAAAGAAATTTTTAACTACTAATCACCGGAACCAAAAGTTTCATGGAAACCGGCCCCCTTCAGGCCCCAATCAACTCAAACGGGCGGTATGAACCTCCCTTTGGACGGTCTGGAACCCCCTTCGGGGGTCTACTGGGGCAGAATGATGGCGTAGACTTTGATCCCTTGTTGTGTTACCGCCTCATCCACCATGGCTTTGGAGATCTTCCCCCGCTGCCGGGCGTGGGGGGGGGCGTCGCCGATGAGGATCAACAGTTTCGTATCCCCTTCCCAGGGGAATTTAACCGCCCCCTCATAGAGGGCTTCGTAGACAGCCTCGGGGATATCCTTGCCGCCTCCTACGGAAATGGCGTTTAAGTTCCGTTGAAAAACCATGAAATCCCGGGTAAAGGGAATAACCTGGTTGAGGTATTCCTCAAAATAGTCCTTATAAAGGACCATCCCGATACGGAAATCCGTGTATGGGGAAACAGTCTGCTCCAGCATGGGGATCAATAACTTCCTTACCGGATCGATATCATCCCGCATACTACTGGTGGTATCAAAACACAGGACCAAATCCAGGGATCTTCCCCGTTCTTTATTCAAAATAGACTTGATTTTATCTATCAGATCTTCATGCCCCGTGGACCATACCAGTTCCCCGCGGCCGTCCGCGGTAATTTGGGCAAAGGCATCCCTCGTGTCCTTCATGTAGTTTCCCGCCGGGGGGCCCTCCAGGGGCTTTTGGGTTACCTCAAGGATATAGGGATTGTCCCTAAACCGGCCCCGGTAATCGGCAAAGGGCAGGGAAAAGGCCCGGATATTAAAATAGGTTCCGTTTACCACATATATCTCCCCGTTCCGGGTGTTTTCAGAACCAAAATTGAGGATATAGGGGATATAGATATGAAAGGCCGTCCCGAATTCAGGATGCGGTTCGGGGCTTGAATCGATAAGGGACCAGATCTTCCGGTCCCGGGCAAGGGGCAGGCCGTCCAGGACCCGGACCTCATCGCCGTTTATGGGGTTCCACTCCGGGGCGCGGTAGGCAAAGTTGTCTTCCCGCAGGGCGGGATCCCGGGTTGATTCCGTAAGCAGCACCGACGATATATTCGGTTTTTTCCGGATAAAAAGATGAAACCCCCCGTCAACCCGCTGTTCAATCCTCAGATCCTCGGAGCCAATGGAGAGATCCTGAGCCTGTACCGGAGCAGTCCGCCATATCAAGGCGCTTAAAAATAGAAAAAAAGTAAAGCGCATTTAATTATCGGGCTTTTCCCCTTATTTACAACAAGAAAGTTTACCGTTCTTCCCGGATAAGGATTTCCGGAAAACCCGCGGTTCCCAGCCGTTCCGTCAAGGAGGGGACCTCTTCGGCTTTGATCCCCGATAATACCACCCGGTAATATTCCCCGTACCGTTCATAGGCGGGGGTGAGCCCCAGGTTTTTTAGTTTATCGAAGGCTGCCAGGGCATACCGGGCCGCTTTATAGGAACCCACCTGGAGGCGGTAGTGTTTACCGGTCCCTGCCGGGGGGATACCGGGAATAACGGCCGCCGTTAAGGGGATCTGTTGGGAAAGACCGGTATAGGTATTTGGGGCCTGGGGGGTATACCCTTGCCCGGAATTACCGGCGGCTGAATCCGGGGCCGGGACCGTCGGCGGAGGCTCCGGGTTCAGCAACGCCGCCGGGGCCTGGGGAACAGGAGCCGGGGGAGTTTGGATAACGGGGAGGGCTTCCGATAATACGGAAACGGGCGCCACGGTTTCCACTACCACCGGGGCGGTTCCGGTTAAAACCATATCCAGCTGCTCCGCCGCGGCTCGGGAAACATCGAGAATCCGGGCCGCTACAAAGGGCCCCCGGTCGTTTACCCGTACCTGTACCTGTTTATTGTTATGGATATTGGTTACTTTGATCCAGGTACCCAAGGGAAGGGTTGGATGTGCGGCGGTTAACAGCGAGGGGTCAAAAATTTCACCGGAGGCGGTGGGCCGTCCCGCAAATTCCTCGCCATACCAGGAAGCGATCCCTTCCTGCCGGAAAAGGCCGCCCGCTGAACCTGGCTGGGTTTGGCCGTTTACCAATAAAACCGGCGATAAAAATACCGCGAATACTAAAGGGATAATCCTTTTCATAATTTAAATATCGGTTAATTAAATGAGATTTGTTAGATGATCTATTGTTTTTGGCCCTTTTCCCGATAAATTGACAGATATTCTCGTATATGATAGTATTTAATCATTGAGGTTTTTCCAAAATTTCAGATTTGGGAAAGAAATCTTTATAGAAGAAATTTGCGGGTTCCCTATCCCGCCCGGCCTTCGGTTCTTCATTGTATTTTTTGTAGAGGAGTCTTAAATGAAAAAGAAAAAACTCTCCGGTGTTTTCCTGGGATTTATGTGTATGACCCTGGTATTGATAAGCTGCAAGTCATCCCCCCAGACCCAATCCTTAAAGATTAAGGATGAGAATATCCCTGAATGGATCAATGATTTTCCCCCGGATGACGTACTGTGGGGGATCGGTTCATCCAAATCGTCTATTGACACCTTAGCCATGGAAACCGCGGAACTGCGGGCCCGGCAGGATATTTCCCGGCAGTTGACCGTCATAACCGACGGCCTGATCGAAACCTTTGCCCAGGAAGCGGGCTCCACGGATACCCAGGCGGCGCTGGAGTATAAACAATCCGTCGGCCGGGGCCTAACCAGCGCGAATCTGACCGGCGCGGTTCCGGTTAAGCGCTGGAGATCCCCGGACGGGACCTGGTGGTATCAGATTCAGATGAGCAAAGCCGATGCGGCCAAGGTTGCCTCGGGTATTGTCGAAAACGAGGCATCCCTCTATGCCCAATTTAAGGCCCAAAACGCGCTCCAAAAGATGGATGACCTGTTGGCAAAAAAGAAATCGGCCCCCATTGTTATAACCGATACCAACGCGGCGCCCTAAGAACCCGCCCGGACGGGGACGGGGGTTTCCCGTCCCCGAATGGCCTTAGATGTCTTCTTTGTCCTTTATCCGTTGGATCTCGTCCCGAATGGCCGCGGCCTGTTCAAACTCTAAGCGTTTTGCGTGTTCCAGCATCTCGTTATTCAGGGCGGCGATAAGCTGTTTCCGCTGGGCGGGGATAAGGACGTTGTAGGATTTTTTCAAGACCTCAATGGAGGCAGCCGCGGCGTCCTTTTCCTCCGAGGCATGGCGGGTGAGGATGTCGGCAATGGCCTTGGTAACCGTGGCGGGGGTGATGCCGTGGGCCTTGTTGTAGGCCATTTGGGCCTTGCGCCGCCGTTCGGTTTCGGTGATGGCCGCGGTCATCGCGTCGCTTTTCCGGTCGGCGTACATGATCACCTTCCCCGCGGCGTTCCGGGCCGCCCGGCCGATGATCTGCACGAGGCTCGTGAGGGACCGTAAAAAGCCAATTTTGTCCGCGTCGAGGATCGCGATAAAAGAAACCTCCGGCAGGTCTATCCCTTCCCGGAGGAGGTTGATCCCCACGAGGATATCGAATTCCCCCTGGCGCAGTTGGGTCAGGATCTCCACCCGCTCGATGGTTTCCACCTCGCTGTGGATGTACCGGACCTTGAGGCCCAGTCCGGAAAGGTAGTCCGTCAGGTCCTCGGCCATTTTTTTGGTCAGGGTGAGGATCAGGGACCGCTCCCCCGACCGGATCCGCTTTTGCACCTCCCCATAGATATCCTCCATCTGGCCCTCGCTGGGACGGACCTCTATCTCCGGGTCCAGGAGCCCCGTGGGGCGGATGAGCTGCCGCACCGTCTGTTTTGACTGGTCCAGTTCGGCTTTTCCCGGGGTGGCGGAGACAAAGATGGTCTTGTCCAGCCGTTCCTCAAATTCGTCGTACCGCAGGGGCCGGTTGTCCAAAGCGCAGGGGAGGCGGAAACCGTAGTCCACGAGGCTCTGTTTCCGGCTCCGGTCCCCGGCGTACATGGCCCCGATCTGAGGGAGGGTTACGTGGCTTTCGTCGATAAAGGTAAGATGTCTGGGCGTCCCATCGGACGCCTTGGGCATATAGTCGATCAGGGTGTCCGGGGCTTCCCCGGGTTTGCGGCCCGCCAGGGGGGCGGAGTAATTTTCTATTCCCGGACAGTAGCCCATCTCGGTGAGCATCTCGATATCGTATTCCACCCGGGTCTTGAGCCGTTCCGCCTCCAGCGTTTTTCCGGAATTTTTGAGGAATTCGTACCGTTCCGCCAGTTCCTCTTTGATGGCCCCCAGGGCGTTGTGGACCATATCCGCGGGCATCACGAACTGTTTGGCGGGGTAGATCATGGCCCGGTCAAGCTCCTCCAGGACTTCCCCGGAGACCGGGTTGAACCGGCGGATCCGCTCCACCCGGTCCCAATCCAGGTCCACCCGGTAGGCCTCTTCCAGATAGGCGGGAAATATCTCCAGGGTGTCCCCCCGGCGGCGGAAACGGCCCCGTTCCAGGACCGCGTCGTTCCGCTCGTACTGAAGCTCCACAAAACGGCGGATCAGGGCGTCCACGTCAACGGTTTCCCCCCGGGAAAAGGCGGCGGTCATCTTTTTGTACACCTCCGGGGTGGCCAGACCGTAGATGCAGGATACGGTGGCCACGATGATCACGTCCTCCCGTTCCATAAGGCTCCGGGTCGCCGAAAGGCGCAGCCGCTCAATTTCATCATTAATCGAAGCGTCTTTTTCGATGTAGAGGTCCCGGCTGGCCACATAGGCCTCGGGCTGGTAATAGTCGTAGTAGGAGACGAAGTATTCCACGGCGTTATGGGGGAAAAAGCCCTTGAATTCCCGGAAAAGCTGGGCCGCCAGGGTCTTGTTATGGCTCACGATGAGGGTGGGCATCTGCACCGCCTCGATGATCTTGGCCATGGTAAAGGTCTTCCCCGACCCCGTAACCCCCTGGAGGGTCTGGTACCGGTAGTTTTTTTTGGTAATGCCCCCAGCCAGGGCCGCTATGGCATCCCCCTGATCCCCCGCGGGCTTAAAGGGGGAGACTATTTCAAACCGGCGCATGGGGTGAGTATACCCCAATACGCCATAAATTGTAACACGTCCCGGCAGTACCCGGCGGGAATAATAGGGGGTTATTTTAAAAAGTCAAATTTATACCCCCGGCAATAATATTGAAAAATATCATCCTAAGCTATATATTTTAGAGAAGCCCTCTCATGATAGATGGCGCTATTGACCGGAGGATACCTATGAAACGGCCTATGTTTTTAATTCCCTGCCTGGCGGTCCTGGCGTTTTTAGCCGCCTGTAGTTCAAACCCCAAGGTCAGCCGGGTCGATGCCGATACCCGGACCGATTTAAGCGGTTATTGGAACAATACGGATGTGACGATTGTCTGTGATTCCCTCATCGCATCGTTTCTTCAATCTCCCCGGGTAACCGAATTTATCGCCCGTAAGGGGGATGTTCCGGTAATCCTTATCGGTTCCTTTCGGAACGAGAGTGATGAACATATAGATACCGCCATTATCTCCACGATTATGGAGCAGGCCATATTTGACAGCGGAAAGGCCCTGCCCGTGGCGGGGGGGATATCCCGGGGGGAACTCCGGGCGGAACGGACGGAGCAGCAGAGTTATGCCAGTGAGGATACCGCCGCGGCTTTGGCCAATGAACGGGGAGCGGATTTTCTCCTTACCGGGACCGTACGGACCATTGTGGATCGGGCCGGAAAAACCACCACCAGAACCTATTACGTATCCGCCGAATTAAGTGATATCGAAACCACCGCCAGGCTTTGGATGGGGCAGAATAACGAAATCAAGAAGGTAATCGTAAGACCAAGTACCAAATTATAGGAGCCAGAGAAAGGGTAATTCCGTAAGGGATTGACGGGAATCCCTAAAAATTTCAGGTTTTAGCGGGTTCCTAAATTATATCCTCAAGGGGAAATATTTGAAAAGGGTCTTAACGGGCTTGTTTTTTGTTGTTACCGTATTTTTTATTTTTTCCTGCGCCTCAAATCCCTATACGCAAATTGACCATGCCGTAGAGCGGGAAGAATTTGAGACCGGGATACGTATTCTTGAATCGAAAAAAAACAGCTACAATTCGGACCCTATCTTATATTACCTTGACAAGGGGATGCTTACCCATTATGCCCGGGATTTTACCGAGTCTTCCCGGCTCCTGGAGGAGGGGGAACGGGCCATCGAAGCGGCCTTTACCAAAAGTATTACCCAGGAGATTGGCTCCTATCTGGTAAACGATACTGTCCGGGCCTATGACGGGGAGGATTATGAGGACATCTATATCAATGTCTTTAACGCCCTCAATTATTACCACCGGCAGGATCTGGAGGGCGCCCTGGTAGAGATCCGGCGGATGAACAACAAATTACAGGCCCTAGCCGTTAAATACGGGACCCTCACCTCCGGCCTCCGTCAAAAGGCCCGGGAAGAAGCGGGTTCGGATTTTTCCGGCGAGAATACTATCGGCTCCGCGGAGTTTTCCAATTCCGCCCTGGGCCGTTATTTAGGGGTCCTCTTTTACCGGGGACAAGGTAAACCGGACGATGCCCGGATTGACTTGGAGGGGTTACGCCTTGCCTTTGCCCAGGCGCCCGGGGTGTATACCCATTCCATCCCATCCTCCCTTGAGGAGGAACTTACCGTCCCCGCCGGTATGGCCCGGCTTAACGTGATAGGGTTCAGCGGCTTGTCCCCGGTTAAAGAACCATCCGCCCTCCGAATCCCCCTGGCTCGTTTTAATTATATTAAGATTGCCCTGCCGGTGATGGTATACCGGCATTCCGAGGTCGGCCGTATTGAGGTGATTTTTGATAATCAGGAAACGTTTACCCTGGAATTGCTTGAGGACATGGAGGCGGTGGCCCGGGAAACCTTTAAGGAACATCTCAAGGTGATTTACCTTAAATCCGTCATCAGGGCGGTGGTAAAGGGGAGCGCCGCCGTGGTCTTTGACGAAATCGGCCGGAACGAAGAAGGCGTTACCGGCGCGGTTTTTGGCCTTCTGGGGCTGGGCGCCCAGATCTTTACGGAGGTGAGCGAGATCGCGGATTTACGGATGTCCCGGTATTTCCCCGCCAAGGCCTATGTGGGGGGAATCACCCTTCAACCCGGCCGTTATTCTTTTTCGGTGAATTATTATAACCGGGGGGGCAGAAAAATCGCCGCCTTCCGGTATGATGATATACCGGTACAACCGAACAAACTCAACCTGGTGGAGGTTATATGTTTAAAATAAGCCCCTTGATTTTAGTATGCCTGTTTTTTATGGGCTGTCAAAGCGCCGGTCCCGGCCCGAAAAACAACCAAGCCCAGGATGATGTGGCCGCCCTTATCGCGTCGGCGTCCGCCGGCATAGATTCCGTGTTAGCCGGTTCCCGTGCCCCCGCGCCTTCGGGGGGAACCGCCCCCGCGGCAAGATCCGGCGGTACCCCGCCCCGCTGGGTTACCGCCCCCGAATCGGTATATGACCGGAAAACCTATATCTCCGCGGTGGGATACGGCGATAACCGGGACCTGGCGGAACGGCGCGCCCTGGCCGCCCTCACGGCAATTTTCGGTCAGTCCATACAATCGGAGGTACGGTCCGCCACGGTTTATTCCGAGGCGGTTATTAACGGCGCCATAACTTCCGCTACCGAAAACAACGATCTGGTCAACCTGATTAAAACGTCGGTGGATATGGACTCCCTGGTAGGCGCGGAAATTAAGGACCTCTGGTTTGACGGTACGGGCGCCTATTACGCGGCGGCGGTCATGGAACGGGCCAAAACCGCGGCGCTTTATAAGGACTTGATAAATACCAATATACGGCTTATCAACGATCTTACCGCCATCCCCGAGGGGGAAAAATATACCCTTGAGGGGCTCCGGAAACTGCAACTTGCGGCGATCATCGCCGATGCCAACACAACCTTTCTGAATGTGTTACGGGTCGTGGGGGACGGTTCCGCGGGTAATATCCCGGGAAATCTAAAAACCGGGAATGATTACCGCCTTGAAATGGCGGATATCACCAAAAACATACCCATCGGGATTCTGGTGGAAAATGATCCGCGGGACCGGATCCGGGGGGCCTTTTCCGCGGTTATTACCCAGGCCGGTTTCAGAAGCGGGGGAGTGAATTCCCCCTATCTATTAAAGGCACAGGTAAATATGATCCCGGTGGATCTACCCAACAATCCAAATAAATTTGTCCGGTATGTGGTGGACGCGAATCTGGAGGATGCCCGGACCGGAAATGTGCTTTTACCCTTTATGGTCGACGGCAGGGAGGGACACCTTTCCATTCCCGAGGCGGAAAACCGGGCGATCCGGGCAGCGGAAGCGGAAATAAGGGAGACCTACGGGCAGGTTCTGGACGCCTATATTTCCCGGCTTTCGTCTTCCGGGAAATAAGCCCGCCATAGGTTTCAAAGAGATTCGGCCGCCAACCACACGAACAAATCAAAGCGTTTCAATAAAAAATCCCCGGACAAGTTCCGGGGTATTTAAGATTTCTCCTTGAAATCTTTGTGTATGCGGGGGAACACATCCCCCGTACCCCCAGTTTTCCGCAGCAAGCTGCGGGGTATTAAACCCTAACTTCGCCTGAATTTACCCCTTCCGATTGCTTTTCTTTACCTAATTCCTTGTAATACCTTGACTTATGAAAAAGAGTATGATAACGTATAGCATACCTAATTAGGGAGGTTGCGTTATGCCCCTTCCTTCATAGGCCCTTCCCTTCAGGGAACCCCGTACCGAAATCAAACTCATCAACGGTTCCTGGTATGTATACCAGGTCTCCTATCGCTACGATCCGGCAAAAAAACGTACGGTCAAGACAACCGGTTCTCTCTTGGAGAAGATTACCGAAGACGGGTTTGTCCCCTCCCCGAAAGGAATAGTTCAATAATAACTTGAACGATTAGTTTATATATGCT
>JAITKD010000242.1 GCA_031278575.1 Spirochaetaceae bacterium
TTTCCAGTGGCTGCGGATCCACGCCGTTAACGGTAAAGGAATTTACCGGTAGATCCTCCGATCCCCCCACAGGGACGTGCAGGCGGTGGTTTCCGCCGCCCAAACCTATATAAACGACCGGTTCAGCTCCTGGGAACCCCTGCTGCGGGCCTGGCTCCTGGCCAATTATGTAAACGCCCCGGATAAAAACACCGAAACCGGCTTGTTCGGGTACAACGGTGAATTAACCACCGAAACCACCGCGATTTCTAATTACTCCATGGATTTAAGACCCGGGGAGGGAGTATATAGTAAAATAGACAGCACGGGATTTGGGGAACCCTCAAATACCGGTAATACGCGTCATATCCGGTACGTGGGGGTTACCGCGGGGGGAATCCTCTCCGAAAATTCCCGGTATTCCGGCGACCGGCTCCTCACCTTTAACGCCAATGCGGACAAAAATGGCCCAAAGGAAAAGGGTATCCTGAGCGGCACGGGGGATAGTGTTACCAAGCAGGTACCACCCCAAACCGCGCCGGAGCCCTTCCCCATTGATCTCCGGTTTCTGCCGCCGGACCCGAAATGACGGCCTCCGGAGGGGCGTTTTTGGCCCTCATGCTGCTGCTTTCCCGGGACGCCGGGGCGGAACAGCCCAACCCGGAGGCTTCCGCCGGCCCGGCGGGAATTGTAAATCCCGGGGAGCCGGAGATCGTTAGGGTCCGGGGCAGGGTCCGTTTGGTGGGGAGTGAGCCCTTCCCGGAAATCTATATCTCTGACGAAAACGGAGTTGACTGGCATCTGGAGCGCCGGGAAGGCAGGGCCCTATTGCCCTATCAGCAACGGATAATAACCGTGGAAGGACAGGCCGATACCTTGGAGCTTATCCTGGCAAACGGTGAAACCGCCGGTGTTCGCAGGATTCTGCGGAACATCCGTATACAGGCGGAACCGGCGGAGTAAACCGGAGCCTGCAGCGGCATATACGGTTTTCATAACACTGCTTTTTCGATATAGTTAGTGTTTGTCCATAATGTAGACACATTATGGACAAACTTCCTTGAAAACCGCATTTGCGTATGCAAATGCAAGGTCTGTCCGCAAAGTAACCGACTTTATAGACAGACACTAATTAATCGAAAATTGAAATTTCCGTCCCGGTCCGGAGGCGGACTATTTTAATTTTTGGCCCGCGCTGTCCATAAACCGGGCCCGCTCATCGTCATCGTCGGCGATGATGCTGGCCGCCAGGAACCGGGCCACCACGGTTTCGGTGGTATAGGCCCCCATGGGAACCGCCCCTTCCCGCCAAAGCTCCCGGGAGGTGGCGTAGCCGGAGAAGTCGACGATTCCCTCCTGCTGGGAACAGCAGTAGAACCGGGCGCCCCGGCGTTTTCCTGCGGTAAAAGCCCGTTTAAGGGAATAGGGGCCCTCCCGGAAGCCCGCGGTTCCGGTGTCGTAGAGTTCCAGGAAAAAGTTTTTGACCCCCTTCTCCATGAGATACCCCAGGTAATCCGAGCGGAGGCCGGGGTAGATCCGGATCACGCACATGGAGTTGACCGCTTCCTCCAAAAGCTGGGCCAAAACATATTGATCCGCCTCCAGGGGGCCGGTAAGGAGGGAGGTGCCGGAAAAAACCGGCTCCGTCATATTCCAGTTCCTGAATCCGTCGGTCCCTATCCGTTCAAATTTGAGGTTCAGCGGGGAAAGGACCTTGCCCCCGTGAACCACATACACCCCCTTGGGTTTGCTCAAGGCCAGATCCACCGCCTTTTTCATGGTCCGGGCCGCCTCCGGGGAGGTCCCCGGCGGGGTGGAGGATGCCGCGAGGACAATAGGGGCCCCGGCGTCGGCAAAAAGCCAGTAAAGCAGCGGGGCCGTATAGGGCAGGGTATCGGTACCGTGGGCCACGACGATACCGTTGGCGGTCCCCGAATTGAGCTTGCCGGCGATGGTTTCTATAAGAACCGCCCAATCCGCCGGGACGATCTCTTCCGAAAGGAGCCGCCCCACCTGGATGGATTCAAACCTGACCTTGGAGGCGTCGTTATTCCCGCTTTGGGCCAAAAGGTCCCGGAGGACCTGTTCGTCCCCGCTTTCCACCGCCCCGTCTTCCCCAACCCTGCCGGAAATCGCCCCCCCCAGGGATAAAACATACACCAGGGAAACCGAAAGCTGCTCTTTAAGGACCTCCTTAACCAGGGCCGGTTCCGCAAGGCCCGCGGTTTCCTTCATAATGATGCCGGTCAAAAACTGGATGGGCCCCGCGGCCCCCTCCCGGATCCGGCGTACCTCCTGGGGATTGGCCTGGATCACCGACGTTACGATGGGTTCAATCGTGTTGCGGTCCGTGATCTGTTCCCACCCCCGTTCCCTGATAATGACCTCGGGGGGCCGGTTTTCTTCCAACACCGCGGCGATTGCCTGTTTCGCGATGATTCCGTGGATCCGCCGATCCTTGAGCATGGCGAGGATTCCGGAGAACCGTTCCGGCGTCAAGGGCGCTTCCGAGAGGCTGAACCCGAAACGTTTACATTCCTTGACCAGGTACGAGGATATCCATTGGGCCGCTTCCCAACTGTCCGTTCCCAGGGACAGGGTTTTTTCATAATAATCGGCCCGGCTCGTTTCGTCGCAGATAAATTCCGCCTGATGCTGGGTAAGGCCGTAAGCAGCCATCAACCGGTCCCGCCGGGCATCGGGTAACTCCACGGTGAAATTGTCCAGGGCCTCCAGAATGTCCGGCCCGGGAACAAAGGGCGGGACCCCTTCAACAGGGACAAAACCCGGGGGAACCTCGTTGAGCCGTATCTGGAAAGACTCGGTGGTGTTTTTCGCCTCGTTCCATAAACGGCTTTCGGGGACTACCGTACCGCCATGGGTAATAATTTCCTCCTGCCGGATAAGCTCCGCGTTAACCGCCTTGGTTACAAAATTAAAGGAATTGAGGTTCCGCAGTTTGACAAAATGAAGGGGAGGGTCCGGGTAAGGAGCGATACCCACATAGGCATTACAGCGGATCACGCTTTCCAGGGAAAGGCCGGGGATAAGCTCCAGATACTGGATCAGCCGGCGCAGATCCGATAAAAAAACCTCCGCTTCTTCGCCGATTTCCGGATCCGCCGCGGTTTTTATCCGCAGGCTCGGCATGCCTGCCTGGGAATAGTCCATCCTGGTTTCCTTGCCCTGGCGGATGAGCCGCCCCGCGTCCTCCTCCAGGCGGACCTCGGTGATACGGATCCGCTTTTTCCTGCGGTGGAACATGATGTCCATGGCCGCATCGGCCCCCAGTTTGATGGACAGCCGGGACAGGGCGTGGCCCTCCGGGGTGGGTGGGGTATTGAGGTTTCGTTCATAGACCGCTTTTTTTATGATGGTCCCGTTCATGCCCCGGATGAGGCGATAGGCCTTCCTGACCGCCGTGAGGTTAAGCTGGGGCAGCGCCCCCGGCTCTTCCCGGCAAACCGGACAAGACCCGGTTGTTTCCGGGGTATCGGGCAGACAAGGACAAAAGGTTTTGATCCCCGTCATCAATAGGATTCGGACTTCCAGGGAAATATGGGATTTTAACAATGGATTACCCCCTTCTAAAATCCTCGTTTTTTTTCAAATTTGTAAAAATCGGGCAATAAATCAGCATTCATTTGATAAAAAAATAGTGGAAAATTTACCATAATGAATGTATAATAAAAAAAACCTTGAAGCAATAACCGTAAATTGACTTTTAGGTATACACTGAGTAACTTCGACTGGACATATACATCTATGGTAAACCGCTAAAAATAGAAGTTTTTAACGGTCCCTAGATAAGGAGCCGTTGTGTGACAAAACGAGATTTCCCAAAAATTCACTTCTATGATCAGGATTTTGTGGATATTTATGACAAAACGTGGGCCTGGATTCAGGACTGCTGGGATTTGGATAATGAAAATAGTATTATCGAGGGGAAATTTTTCTCTTATCCCGGCAGTACCGTGATACGGCAGCTTGAGGCTATTTTTTCCTCTTTTTTTCTGGTCTATTCCAACCGGATCTACCAGGCTTATCCGACTTTGGACATTTTTTATGAACGCCAGGAGCCTAACGGCGCGATCCGTTCCGCCTATAACCTGACAACCGGCCTCCCGGAGGTAGATCCCGATAACCCCGAGGGGGTGGGGCTGCCCCTTTTTGCCTGGGCGGAATTCAATTTGTACCATAAATCCGCCAATAAAAAACGGGTTAAGGATGTGCTTCCCATCCTCCATAAGTATATGGAATGGGTTGATTCGGTATTTAAACGTTCCAACGGCCTCTACCATATCCCCCTGGCCGCCACGGAGATGTCCAACGCCCCCCGGGAAAATGCGGCGTATCCGGTGGACTTTAACACCATCATGGCCATCAATGTCCTCTACATGTCCGCCCTGGCGGAGATCCTCAACGATAAAGAATCCAGTTTTCACTATAAACGGCAGTATTTTTCCCTTAAAACCCGGATCAACTCCCTGATGTGGGATGGGGAAGACGGGTTTTATTACGATATTGATATCAATGAAAAACGGATTCCCGTAAAAACCATCGCCGGTTACTGGCCCCTCCTGGCGGAGATCCCCAATGACGACAAGGCGGAGCGGATCATCGAAAAGCTCTCGGACCCCCGCTTTTTTGGGGCCCCCCACCCCTTCCCCACTTTGGCGGTGAGCGAGCCCGCCTTTGACGAAAACGGTAACGGTTTCCGGGGTTCGGTTTACCCCTACCTGACCTTTATGGTCATCAAGGGGCTTGAACGGTACCAGCGTTGGGATCTGGCCCGGGATTTTGCCATCCGCCACCTTTATTTTGTCCTGGACTCCATGAGCCCCGACGGGAACCACCACAAGGGTAATCTCTGGGAAGCCTACCTCCCCTTAAAAGAAGGCCCCGCCCAGTGGCCCGCCAAAGAAGGCTTCCCCCGGCCCCAATACCTCACCTACGATGCCCTCTCCACCATCTGCCTGACCATCGAAAACATCGTGGGCCTTTTCATCTCCCTCCCCCGGAAAACCGTGGACTGGATCATCCCCAACCTGGAAATCATGGGGGTGGAAAACCTCTCCCTGAAAAAAAACATGATCACCATCCTCTCCAACAAAAGCGGCCGGGGCTGGGAGATCCACATGGAAAGCGAAAAGCTCTACTATTTTACCATCAATATATTGGGAAAAAAGAAAAAAACCCTCCCCATCCCCTCAGGAAAGTGTTCCATGCTGATCGATAAGTTGTAGCGGTATACGCACGAGGAGAAAACCGTCTGTCTAAGCGGCCGGATAACCACGGCCTGGGGTATTATGAACCTCTCCGGCCTGAAGCTCCCCCGCAAAACGGGTTCTTGGGCATTAGAGCCCTCCGCGGAGGAAATTATCTT
>JAITKD010000257.1 GCA_031278575.1 Spirochaetaceae bacterium
GACAGTTCTAGCGCGGCATTAAAAACGCGGGAAGAAAAAAACCGGCTGTATAAACAGACGGACATAACCACACCCCTTTTGAGGACTCCGCCGCAACTGAAGTTTTGAGGAGAGTCCTGTAATTCTAATATAAAACTATCGAAGGAAAAAGACAAGTTTTTTATGAAAAAAAGGGATTATTTATGGAGAAATTAAGCCGCCGCGGAGACTCATTTGACCGGGGCGCCGAGATCCCGGAACCGGACCACCCGGCCGCCCTCCCCGTAGGCCCGGTAGCGTTCCCCGTCGTCGGAGAAGGGGGGCGCCTTTTCCCCGGGGAAAGGGGGATACCGGCTTTGGGTCCACCGGAGACCGGGGTCTTTAAGGCTCGTTTCCGGCCGGGAGGGATCAAAATAAATATACGAATCATGGACCCCCCGATCCGCCAAAGGGGCCTCGTCGGTACTCTGGAGGTACCGGATAATCCCCCGGGAAAAATCAAGGGACTGAATAATCGCCGAATGGACCATCTCCCCGTCCGCGCCCCGGAAAAGGAGGATATCCCCGGCGCGTAGAGAACCGATTTTGTCGGGGACGCCGGTTATCCGGGGGTTTGGGGAATCGTAAAACCAGGTCCCCGCATAATAGGCGGGATCTCCCCCCGGGGGAACCCCCAGGGCCCGGCTGAAAGAACGGCCCAGATCCAGCCCCTGCCGCCGGGCGATAGTGGAGAGTACGTGCCATACAAAGCCGGAACAGTCCATGCCGGTCCAGCCCACACAGTAAAGATAATTATAGACATCCGCCGCTTCGATCCCCCGGCCCGAAACCAGTACGTAGGGCTTGTGGGGAAGGCCGTGGTAGGCCCCGGTCTTTATCCGGGCTATGTCAAAGAGGTCCACGGAAACGGTCCAACCGCGCTCGGATATGTCAAAGATGATGACCTTTTCCCGGCCGTCCCCCAGGGTCCGGGTGTACTGTTTAAAATCTTCGGTGTCCAGGATCCGGTCCACCGCCGCCCAGAGGGAGTCGGGATCCCCCTTCCCCCCTCCCAGGAATTCCCAGGCCCGCTCGGAAAGTTTATCCCGCTCGTAATTTTCCGCAAAGGGCATCCTGAGGTTCATGATCTTGCCGTCAATGATATAGGTTTTAAAACACCGGCGGTAGGCTTCCTCAATGATCCCTTCAATCCCGTCCCCCCAGATCCGGCGGGGGTCGGCAAAGGCCTCCAGGGAATCGGTCCCGGAATCACCCGGTTCCGCCGCCGCGGCCAGGGAACACAGGGCAAAAATAAAAAAAAATAAATTTTTGTTGACTTTCCCCATAACGTATAATATACTGACCTTGTTCCAAAAGCCGAAGTTTTGGAACAGCCTCATTTGATTCTTCTTTAATGTCGGAATATTTGTCACGGATCATCATAAAATAATACGGGAGGTGTATATATGCCCTGCAGCACTGAGGAAATTCGGGAGCTTACCACCCTTGCCCGGGAATTACGGCTGACCATCGTGGATGTTATGGCCTGGTCCGGGGGCGCTCATGTGGGGGGGTCTCTTTCTATTGTGGAGATTCTCACGATCCTCTACTTCAAGTACCTTAACGTTAAGGCTGAAGAACCCCAATGGCCGGACCGGGACCGGTTCATCCTCTCCAAGGGTCACGCGGCGGCGGGGTTTATCCCGGTATTGGCGAAAAAGGGGTTTTTCTCCCAGGAGGATTTAAAATCCTTTAACCACTTCGGTTCCCCCTTTGCCATGCACCCGGACAGCAACAAGGTGGTGGGCTGCGACGCCTCCGCGGGGTCCCTGGGACACGGCCTTTCTATGGCGGTGGGGCTGGGGCTGGGGGCGCGGTACCTCAAAAAAAGCTTCAAGACCGTCTGCCTTATGGGGGACGGGGAGTGTTGTGAGGGAAGCGTCTGGGAAGCGGCTATGGCCCTGTCCCATTTTAAACTGGGGAATGTGATCTCCATTGTGGACCGGAACCGGCTGATGATAGACGGCGGCACCGAGGATATCATGCGCCTTGAACCCTTTGGGGATAAATGGCGGGCCTTCGGCCTTGAGGTCATTGAGGTGGACGGCCATAACTTTGGCGAACTGGCCGCCGCCCTGGACCGGGGATGGGCCGCGACGGATAAACCGGTCCTCATTTTGGCCAATACGGTCAAGGGCAAAGGGGTGGACTTTATGGAAAACAACGTGGTCTGGCATTACGCCTCCGGGGATTCGGAACTTTGCGAAAGGGCAAAGGTTTCTATTATGAAAGGAGGGGTCTAATATGGCGGTAGTTACCGGAACCACCTGGAACTGTTATGACTCGGCGACCATGACGGCCCGGGAAATTTACGGCCGTACCCTTGCGGAGATGGGTAAACAAAACGACCGTATCGTGGGGTTGAGCGCGGATCTGGCCCAAACCACCGCCATCGTGCATTTTGCCAAGGCCTTTCCGGACCGGTTCTTCAACGTGGGTATCGCCGAGCAGAATATGTTCGGCATTGCCGCGGGTTTAGCCAAGGCGGGGCTCATCCCCTTCGCCTCAACCATGGCGGTTTTCGCCTGCCTCCGGGCGGGGGAACAGGTCCGTACCGACATCGCCTACCAGAACCTGCCGGTGAAGATCATCGCCACCCACAGCGGCATTTCTTTCGGCCACGCCGGTACCACCCACCATTGTACCGAGGATTTCGCGGTGATGCGCTCCATTGCCAACATGACCGTGATCTGCCCCGCCGACGGCATCGAGACCAGCCGGGCGGTCCGGGGCTGCCTGGACATACC
>JAITKD010000012.1 GCA_031278575.1 Spirochaetaceae bacterium
AAAAATCCTGGTAAAGGTAAAACTACCGCCTAAAGGATTTTAGCCCTTGACTTAATCCGAACTTTAATGGTTAAAATCCAAAACATCAGGTTTTTCACAAAACCAGGTTTCACAAAACCGGTTTTGGGGGAAAGAAATCTTTAATTTGAGGAGTTTGAGGTATGCGAAAGATCAATTTAGGAAATTCCGGGTTGCCGGTTCCCACCATCGCCGTGGGTTGTATGCGGATCAATACTATCGAAAAAAAAGAAGCCGAAGGGTTTGTTAAAACCGCCCTGGATTTGGGGGCCAATTTTTTTGATCACGCCGACATATACGGCGACGGAGCCTGCGAATCGATTTTTGCGGATGTCATCGGGATGAACAGCGCCCTTCGTGAAAAAATCTTTCTCCAAACCAAATGCGGTATTGTTCGGGGGAAGATGTTTGACTTTTCCCGGAAACACATCCTGGAATCGGTGGAGGGCAGCCTGAAGCGGCTCAAAACCGAGTATATTGACGTCCTGCTCCTCCACCGTCCCGACGGCCTCGTGGAGCCCGAGGAAGTCGCCGATGCCTTGGGGACACTCCATGCCGGCGGAAAGGTCCGGCATTTCGGCGTTTCCAACCAGAACCCTTTGCAGATTCAGTTGCTGCGGAAATTCGTAAAGCAGCCCATCGTGGCCAACCAGCTTCAGCTCAGTATCACCAACGCATCCATGATCGCCGCGGGTTTCCATGTAAATATGCGGGACGATACCGCGGTGGGCCGGGACGGCAGTATCCTGGACTTTTGCCGGCTGGAGGACATCACCATTCAGCCCTGGTCCCCCTTCCAATACGGCTTCTTCGAGGGGGTGTTTTTGGGCAGTCCCCAATTCCCCGAACTCAATAAAAAGATCGATGAAATCGCCGAAAACCATTCCGTATCCCCCACTACCATCGCCCTGGCCTGGCTGCTCCGGCACCCCGCCCGTTTCCAGCCCGTTACCGGGACGATGAAGGCGGAACGGCTCAGGGAATGTGTAAAGGCCGCGGAGGTTACCCTTTCCCGGGAGGAATGGTACGAGATATTCCTCGCCGCCGGGTATGTCCTGCCCTAAGGGGGCGCCGTTTTTTTTGTCTGCAATCTGGAATATCTCCATGGTTCCGGTACATTCGGTCTAATATACAAGGAGGCGTCCATGCTGGGACCGGTGGTGAATTTTTTGGTGATTGTGGTGTGCGCCCTGGGGGGATGTTTTCTGGTTAAGGGGATCCCCCCTCGGTTTGAGGATACCCTCAAGAAGGCCATAGGGATTTCGATTATCTATATGGGGATCAAGGGAGCCTTGGAAAGCGAGCGGATCCTGCTCCTCATCATGAGCATGGTGGGAGGAGCCGTCATCGGGGAAGGGATCAATATCGACAAACAGATGAACCGCCTCGGCGCCTGGGCGGAGGGGAAACTCGGCATGAAGGGGGGGGCCTTTTCCAAGGGCTTTGTCTCCGCCGGCATCCTCTTTTGTACCGGGTCTATGGCCATTGTGGGGTCCATGCAGAGCGGGCTTTCGGGAAACCATGAAACCCTCTTTGCCAAATCCATCCTGGACGGCTCCATGTCCATCGTGTTTGGGGCGTCCCTGGGGATCGGGGTGGTTTTTTCCGCCGTCCCGGTCCTGATCTACCAGGGGGGCATAGCGCTTGCCGCTATGGCCGTCAAGGACCTGCTTTCCCCGGAAATTATCCGGGAAATGTCCGCCGTGGGGAACCTCCTGGTGGCGGCCATAGGGGTCAACTTCCTCTCCTCCCGGGAAATCAGGGTGGCAAACCTCATCCCCGCGGTTTTCATCCCCGGGGCGTACCTGGCCCTTCGGTCTTTACTGCCCGTGGGGTAATGGTCGCCGCATACAGGGTGTTGAGCAGGCCCAGGAACGCCGAAAGGGAAAAAAGCACCTCGATCCCCACCAGGTCCCAGATGAGGCCCCCCAGGAGGGCGATGAGGATGCTGATCACGTGGTTCACCGAGATCCCCGTGGAGAGGGTGGCGGTTATTTCCTCCTGGCTGGCGCTGATGTCCTGGACATAGACGTTGCTGGCCATGCTGGCCAGGGATATGATCGCGTCCAACACGTAATTGACGCAGACTACGATATAGGCGATATTTTGGGGGAAGATCCGGTGGGCAAAGCCGTAGAGCAGACAGACCAGGATCAAAACCAGGGTGTCGGTAACCATGATGAATTTGTACCCCAGCCGGTCGATGAGCCGCCCCATAAAGGGGCTGAGGATGGCGCTGAAAAGGGCGCAAACCGCGAGGAGCATGGCGATCACCGAGGTGTCGGCGCCGTACCGGAGGATCAGCACATAGGGGGCAAAGGTGAGGAATATCTGTTTCCGGGCGCCGTAGAAGACCTCCAGCATATAGTATTTGACGAATTTTCTGGCGAAATAGAAACGCCGCCGCCGGACCCGCAGGGCGGATTCCTTTATGGCCAGGGCGGTAAGGGTCCCCCCGGCCATCAGGGCCGCGGCCGCCGCGAAGACGGCCTTGAACTGAACCGTATCCTTCCGGTCAAACCCCAGCCGGGAAAACACAAAAAAGGAAGCGGTAACCAGCACAAACCCCGCGATATGCCCCGCCTGACTCAAGGCGCTGGTGATCCCCAGGGAGGCGCCGCCCTGGTTTTTTTGGGCCAGATCCAGGGATATGGTGGTCCGCACGGGGATGATGATGTGTTCCCCGGCGCTGAAAATCACCATAAAAAAGATCACGGCGAATTTTCCCGTCCCGCCGCACAAAAGCCCGACGAGCCCCGCGGTCATGATGGCGGCGCCTATTTTAAAAATCCGGCTTTCGGAGATCCGGTACATCCAGGCCAGGATAAAAACCACGAGGAGCCCCGGAATTTCCCGGAAAAATTCCACAATCCCCCGCTCAAAGGCGTTGATATGGACAATTTCCGCAAGGTAATTATCCTGAACCCCCCGGTATAACCCGTAGGCAATGCCGGAAAAGCCCAACGCGCTGAGAAACCGCGCCACCTTCACATCCGGGCGGTATATGGCTCTAAATCCCCCGAGAAGGCCCGCGGCTTGTTTCCCCTGGGGTGACGGAGTGTGGGTTTTCATACTCTATATGGTGACTGACGTGGTTTTCAGGCCGCCGCCTCATCTTTTTTACTATACCGGAATGGGGTATAAAATACTAGGGTAAAATATCGAATGGCGTTGTTCAAAAACTTCAGTTCTTGAAACTGCCCCGGCTATCCGGCCGTATCCGGAATTTTAAAAATGGTAAGCAGGTTCCTGTCGTTGAGCCGCTGGTAGGTAACGTGATCCATCATTGTTTTTACCAGATATATGCCGAGTCCGCCTATGGTACGTTCCTCAATGGAGCCCTTGATCTTAGGGTCGGGCCATTCCAGGGGATTAAAGGGGATACCCCCGTCTTCAAACTGCAGCGCCAGGGCTTTCCCCGTCCTGCCGGCCCGCAGGATCACCTCCCCGGTTTTTCCCGGATAGGCGTAATGGACGATGTTTACAAAACACTCTTCCGTTACTATCGCGATCTGCCGGCCGGTCTTTGCGGGGCAGGAGTAATCCTCCAAAGTTATTTCTATCCATTCAAGCAGCCGGTCAAGGTTATCAAGAACCGCGGGAAAGGTTATTTCCCGTTCAAAAACCGGCGGGGCATCAAGGGTCTGTCCGGGATCACCAGAATGTTTACCGGTATAGGCTGCGGCCAGGGTCGTGATGTCATCGGACTGTTCGGCCCCCCGCACAAACAGGGCAAGTTCCCGCCGCACCGCCCCGTCAAATTCCTCAGGGGGCAGATCGCGGAACGCATTTACCCGTTCCAAAAAGCGGTCGTTGCCGAGTTGTTCCCCTTCCCCGTTCATAGCCTCGTTCACCCCGTCGGTATACAGGTAGAGCTTGTCCCCGGCCCGGAGGTCCAATACACAGCTCTGATACCGGGAATCCTCGAACATGCCCAGGGGCACCCCCTTTTTGAGTTTCATAAACCGGTACGGTTCCCCGGAAAGGGAAATGAGGGGGGGATTGTGTCCGCCGTTGGCATAGGTCATTTTTCCGGTAAGTAAATCGAAGGTGCAGAGAAAAACCGTAACAAACATACTCTGGGGATTGTCCTCGTAGAGGAGTTTGTTTACCGTTTCCAGGGTTTCCGCGGGATCGATGCAGCTCAAGAGGTGGATCTTCAGCAGGGTCTTGGCAATCACCATAAACAGGGCCGCGGGGATACCCTTGCCGCTGACATCGGCAATGACGCAGGCGATGTGGGTCTCCTCCCGGTC
>JAITKD010000223.1 GCA_031278575.1 Spirochaetaceae bacterium
AATCGAGAATAAATCGGCGCTACTTTAACGCAAGGTAAACAAAGTTTACCCTATTTGCGCAATGAAATGAGCAAATACATTAGGGAAACGCGATTAGCGTCAAGTTAATCAGCGTTTCCTTAGAGCCTGTTCCGCATAAAAATTTCTAAACCTTGAATCCGGGACTCCTTGAAGTTTACGCCGCCCGGTCCCTCATAATCTTGCGATGTCTTCGACGGAAAGCCCCGTATCCTCCGCAATTTGGTCAATGGGTACTCCGCGCCTTTTCAAGTTAGCGGCGATTTTCTGTATGCCTTTCCGCATACCTTTCTGTATGCCTTTCCGCATACCTTCCTGTATGCCCTCCCGCCGGGCATGGTTGAGCCCGCTGGTCCAGTCCGACAGCGCCATTTCCCTCATCTGGTATGCCCGTAGCGCCTCTTTGTCTATCGACACATACTCCATCTTTTCCTCCGCCTTCTGTATCGCCGTATCCATCTTGATTACCTCCTCCACCAGCTTGGGCGGGCTATCCCGGTCAAACCAGGTCAACCACCGGTGCAGCGGGTCATTCCGTATGTCCTTCTCCGCCAAGCGCCGGAACTTTACCATGTCAATAAAGCGGATCTCCAGGGCGTCCGTCAAAAGAACCTCCCGGTGGGTATCTTCCCATATATGAAAACTCGTGTGAAACGCCGGAACCTCGGGCAAAAATTCGTAATTCACGATATTGATGGCGATGACGTTGGGCGATTCCCGGTAATCCTGCCCGGCCGTCATCCCCCGGGAGAACTCGAGGCTCCAGTAAAACAGGCTCCGCCGGTCCATGTTCCCCAGATTGCGAAGCTGCACTTCGATATTTACCCGCTCCCCCCGGCCGGTGCGGGCCCGGACCTCCAGGATACGGGGTTTTTCGCCGATGATCTCGGCGGGAATCGTCTTGTTTTCGATTATTTCCAGGGAGTCAAGGGCATCCTGCCCCTGCCGCCCCAGGACGGCATTGAGGAAGGAGCGAAGCTGTTCCTCGTCCCCCTTTTCACCCATAACTTTGAGAAAGAGGTAGTCGTTGAGGGGATTGAGCCGATCTTTTACCATGGAAACCTTCTCGTGCGGTTATAACCATCCGCCTATAACTATAGCTCCTATGAGGTGTTTTGTAAAGTCAATCCCGCGTATCACCCGAAGGTCAGACTTTGCGCTCCCGGCTTCTGTTTTTCATTCTGAATTCCGTACTCCGGCAGGGTGATCTTCGCCGCAATGCCCCCGGCTTCCCGCCTTTCCAGGCCGACCGAGCCGTGAACCGCCTCCACAAAACGTTTTACAATACTCAGGCCTATGCCGGTCCCGGTACTTTTGCTGGTGTAAAAGGGGTCAAAAACCCGGCCCAGGTCGGCGGGGGCAATCCCCTTCCCCCGGTCAAAGATGGTGATGATAAGGCTGCCGTTGTTCCGTACAATGGAAGCTCCCACGGCGTCTTCGGGCCCCCCGCTTTCCAGGGCGTTACGGATGAGGTTCTCCAGCACCGACCGGGCCCGCTCAATATCCATGAGGACCAGGGCGTCCCGGGGGGCGTCCCCCTCCAGGATATTTCGCCCGCAGAGCCGCAGGGAGGTTTCCGCGATTAAATCGTATAGGTTTAAGGCGGCTTGATGCCCCTCCGCGTCCCGGAGGTAGTCGTTTACCCGGTAGGTCAGGGCGGAGAGGCGATCCACCTCCTCGTCGATGATGGCGATTTCCTCGGCCCCCCCCCCGGGGAACAGCTTTTTCAGGATCCCCGTCTGGAGCCGGATGGACAGGAGGGGATTTTTGATTTCATGGGCCAGGGTACTTGCGGCGGTACCCAGGACCACCAGGTTTTTTTGGGATTCTATCCTATCCCGGTATTCCCGGTTGCGGAGGTACAGGACCCGGATATACAGGACCAGGGCCAGGAGGACGATCTCGCAGAGGGGAAAGAGGACCGTGGCGAGGGCCTCGGTACGCCAGTAGACGGGATGGGTTATGTCGATGTAGAGGTATTTTCCCCCCATCAGGGTATTCATAAACCAGAAATTTGACCGGCCCATCATCCCCCGGCGATGGGTTTCCTCCTCCTGCCGGGGCGGGGACGGAAGCGGAGGCGGCGGAGACGGTATGGACCTGGAGGGCAGGGGGCCGGTGTGGTGGACGAATTTAACCCGGTGCCCCTGTTTGTCGGGAATAGTAAAGCGGCCGTTCCGGTTTTTTTCCCCGTCTTTCAAAAGACTTTCGTCGAATTTGTTGGGGACCGCGCCCCAACGGTAGTCCGGGCGGAGATCATCGCCGTATACGGCAAAGCCGACGATCCGTTCCTTGAGTACCGGACTGGACTCAATGACGGAACCGAAATCCTCGTACTCCCGGAGCCCGGCAAAAAGCATATTGTAGAGCCGCTCGTTGTCGTTATCCCGGATGAGCCGGGCCCGGTCCCGCATCCCCTGGATGATAAACACCGTCAGAACCGAAGCCAAAACCCAGCAAAACACCGCGGCGATAAGGGATGCGGTTCGGAGGGATACCTTCATAGGCAGATCCTGTGTCATTAAGCGGAATTTGTCCATAGCCTCCCCCGGTTTCTTCCGTAAATACCCCCTTTGATTCGGAATTTGGGCGCATCCCCGCCTCCGGCGGGGACCGGGCTATCCGCTTAAATAAATTTTTGGGAGACCGGTCTGCCAGAAATTTATACCGCTTCTTTCCCTTGCGCGTCCTACATCCGCCGCCGCTTCCGCCGTGAAGGAGCCCCGGCGCAATGCCGCCGCCTCAACGGGGGCCGCGTAAATGTTACCCTACTCATAACGCAGGGCGTCGATGGGATAGAGCCCCGCCGCCTTCCGGGCCGGGTAATAGCCGAAGCCCACCCCCACCAGGGCGGCGAAAACGGCCGCGGCGGCCACGATCAGGGGGTTAATCGCCGTGGGTACCCCCAGGGCCGCCAGGATCCGGCACACGAGGAACGCCGTACCAATACCGATGAGGCCCCCCAGGAGGCTCAGGATGATGGATTCCGAGAGGAACTGTAAGAGGATGTCCCCCTTCCGGGCCCCCACGGCCAGGCGGATCCCGATTTCCCGGGTCCGTTCGGTAACCGAAACCAGCATGATGTTCATGATCCCGATGCCCCCCACGAGGAGGGATACCCCGGCGATGGCCGCGAGGAGGGTAGTAAGGCTCCGGGAAGTGGAGGAGGCCATGTCGATCATATCCGCCTGGTTCATGATCTCAATGTCCGATGCGGCGGTCTCCGGCAGCTTGTGGGCCTCCCGGAGGATGAGCTCCGCTTCCTTCTGGGCGGCTTCCATGTACTCCTTGCCGGCCACGCTCATCGCGATAAAGTTGAGATTCCGGCTGTTGGTCAGCCGGGTCAGGGCCGTATCCAGGGGGACCATGATCACGTCATCCTGGTCGTTCCCCCCGGCGCCGGCCCCTTTTTCCGCCAAAATACCGATCACCGTAAAATAATTGGTCCCGATCCGGATCTGCCGGCCCAGGGCCTCGGCGTAGGTCCCGGGGGAAAGCCCCAGGAGGCTCTCCACGGAGGTTCTCCCCAGGACCGCCACCCGGTTCCGGGCGGCCAGGTCCTCCCCGTCAAAGAGGATCCCCTCCTCCACCTCCCAATTCCGGGTTACGAGGTAGCCGGGTTCCACCCCCATGACGGGGATCGAGGCGCTTCCCCCGGCGCCGGAAACGGTAAAGTTCCGCTGGGTAACCCCGGAAACCGCCAGGGCGTAACTCGCCTCGGCCTTGACCATTTCCGCGTCCCTTTTGGTGATCTGGCTGGGCCGGGGCCGGGCCGTGTTGGCCTGCCCCCCCCGGAAGGTCATCCGCCGGGGCATGATCTGGAGGAGGTTGGTCCCCATGGCGCTGATCCGGTTTTCGATCTCCCGCTGGGCTCCCGCCCCCACGGCGACCATGATGATCACCGAGGCGACCCCGATGATGATCCCCAGGGAGGTGAGGAGGCTCCGCAGGCGGTTACGGAGGATGTTTTTAAAAGAAGAACGAAGCAGCGGCAGGGGTCCCATCAGGCGTCTCCTGGGTCAAGTCCGGGGATCGTGGGTCTTCCCGGGACCGGGGAGACCGCCAGATGGGTGTGCGCCTGCCGCCAGTGGACAAGATCTTCCGGGGCGTTTCGTTTTTCGTCTGCCGGCTGGTCCCGGAGGATCTCCCCGTCCCGGAGGGTGATGATCCGTTTGGTATAAGCCGCCAGATCCGGCTCATGGGTTACCATGATGATGGTTTTACCCTGGTTGTTAAGGGCTTGAAAGAGGCTCATGATCTCCAGGGTCATTTCGGTGTCCAGGTTTCCTGTGGGTTCGTCCGCCAGGATGAAGGCGGGATCGTTCACCATGGCCCGGGCGATGGCCACCCGCTGCTGCTGTCCCCCGGAAAGCTGGGAAGGCAGGTGGGTGAGCCGGTCCCCCAGGCCCACCTCCCGGAGGACCGCCTCGGCCCGTTCCCGGTGGTTCCGGCGGCGGCCCTTCCCGCTGTAGAACAGGGGAAGCTCCACGTTCTCCACCGCCTGGGTCCGGGGGAGGAGGTTGAAGGCCTGGAACACAAAGCCGATCTTCCGGTTTCTGATCCGGGCAAAGGCGTCCGGGCCGGAACAAGCGGTTTCGACCCCGTCCAGGGTATAGCTCCCCCCGCTGGGCTTGTCCAGGCAGCCTAAAATGTTCATCAGGGTGGACTTCCCCGACCCGGAGGGCCCCATGACGGAGATAAATTCCCCGGTTTCCACGGAAAAAGTAACCCCCCGGAGGGCCCGGACGGTGATACCCTCCAGCCGGTACTCCCGCCGGATGTCCCGTAATTCGATGACCGCCACGATCACACCCGTTCCCGGAGGATCACCCGCATCCCGGTCAGGTCTTCCTCCGGGGCAAGGACCGGCCGGATCTCCGTAAAGGACCCGTCGCTGATACCGGTCCGTACCAGAAGGCAATCGAGTTTCCCCTCACCGTTGAGGTACCAAAGGGTTTTGGGAGCCCCCTCCAACGCCGGCCCGGCGGGGGCGTTTCCCGAATCGCCGCGGTTCCCCGGGCCGTTACCCATGCCCGGACCGCCCCCCGGAGGACGCCCGCCGAATCCGCCTCCCCCCATCACCAGCTCCGATAGGCCGGCTTGCCGGGTCTCCCGGGTCTCTCCCGGGGCTTCCCTGGCCTGCTCCCGCTTCGCCAATGCCTCGGTCCGCTGGGTCTCGGTCATGCCCCGGAGCCCGGCGTTGAAGATCCGCTCGGCGATCTCCTCGGGACTTAAACCCACGGGCTGGTACCGGAGGGCCCCGTTGGGGACGATGAGGATGTTCTCATTCCGTTCCTCGATAAATTCCACCGCGCAGGTCATCCCCGGCAGGAGGGACCCGTCCCGGTTATTCACATTGATAATCACCGTATAAGAAACTACGTTGTCCTGGACCGTGGGCATAAGGCGGATGGTTTCCACTATCCCGGCGTAGGTTTTTCCCGGTAAGGCTTCCAGGGTAAAACGCACGGCCTGTCCCTGCCGGATGGAAGGGATGTCCAGTTCCCCCACCCCGGCTTCAATCTGCATCTCCTCCAGGTTTTCCGCCAGGGTAAAAATACTGGAGGAATTGCTGCTGGAACCCTCCACCACCGTGGCCCCCTCGCTGATGTTCCGTTCCAGGACGATCCCGTCGATGGGGGAGGTAATGAGGGCGTATTGGTTTATTTCGGTTTCGATTACCCGCAAAGAAGCCTCCGCGGCGGAGAGTTCCGCGGACTGAACGTTCAGGGCGGTCCGGGCGGTTTTAAGTTCGTATTCGGAAATGAGGTTTTTTTCCGCCAGTTTTTCCTGGTTCTGATAATTGAGGAGCTGTAATTCGTGGTTGGCCCGGGCTTTGATCACCGCCGCCAACTGCTGTTCCCGTTGGAGCCTGAGCATATCCGTGTTGAGTTCCGCCAGGATATCCCCCTTGTGAATCCGGTCGTTGTAATCCACATAGATGGTTTCCACCTTTCCGCTCATCCGGGCCAAAACGCTCACCGTGGCCACCGGTTTTAAGGCGCCGCCGGCGGACACGGTTTTTTCCAGGGTTCCCCGGCGGATTTCCGCGTAATCATAGGTTTTGACCCTCCCCGCGGGTTTCAGGCATCCCCCCAGGGAAAGGCCGGTTATGACCAAAAAAATAAGGCGGCTAAAAAGCGGCTTTCCCCCGCTCAACATGACTTTCACTCCTGTACATAAGCAAGCAAAAACCGTGCCAGGTTTTTAGAACGGGAAAATATAGAGCAATTTCAAGCGTAACCGGGCGTTGAAATGGCCGTATCCCTTTTTTCTATCCCCAAAGAGGGTACTACCGTAAAACCATATTCCATTTTTGGAGTACCGTTTTACCGCCGGGTAAAATTTACTCCCGGAAGGGGTTTCAACGGGTAAATTTTACCCGGTAGTTCTCCTCTAAATGGTTTGACCGGGGGATAATCCGCCCTTGCTCATTTAACGTCCCGGCGGTTGGCGATATTTGGGAGGCGTGGGAATGGAGCGTAGCGGAACGACCTAGCCGGCCGAACCCCGAGCCGCTTCAGCGGCGATACGCTAACCATCTGTTGAGGCTGTCGGAAAAATATACAAAACACTAATAGCGTGGTATACTCTTCCCTATTATGGCCCGTTATAAATACTTTGATAAATCCCAGGGGTTG
>JAITKD010000048.1 GCA_031278575.1 Spirochaetaceae bacterium
AATTTATATTTCTCAAGGTTTTTTTTATTTGATATTATGGGCCATAAAAGGGGGACGAAAAATACGCCTTCTACGCGGAAAACAGAAAAAAGGTTCCGGTATGCCTGAATATCTTACACTAAAACCCGCAAACTGTAAAAATTGTTACAGGTGCATACGGCATTGCCCGGTAAAGTCCATCCGGTTTGCCCATAACCAGGCGCATATTGTGGCCGACGACTGTATCCTCTGCGGCCATTGTTTTGTGGCCTGTCCCCAAAACGCCAAGGAGATTCGGGACGACCGGGCCGCGGCGGCGGAACTGCTCCAAAACGGGGGGCCGGTAATTGCCAGCGTGGCCCCCTCCTTTCGGGCGTATTACGGCGGCCTTACCATCAGTTCCCTGGGGGAGGCCCTCAAGGGTCTGGGTTTTACCGGCGCCGAGGAGACCGCCCGGGGGGCGACGGTGGTCAAACGCCAATACGACGCCCTGGTTGACCAGGAAAGTTCCGCCGTGATCCTGTCCTCCTGCTGCCATACGGTGAACGTAATGGTACAAAAGTATTATCCCGAAGCGCTGGCCTATCTTGCCCCGGTGGTTTCCCCCATGCTGGCCCACGGTATGGATATTAAGCGGCGGCTCCCCAAGGCAAAAACGGTGTTTATCGGCCCCTGTATTTCCAAAAAGGCCGAGGCGGAGATCTACCGGCCTTCCATTGACTGTGTCCTCACCTTTGACGAGCTTTCGTCCTGGCTAAAAGAAAAAAACATCCCCTTCCCTTCTATTCAGGATTCCGGCCCGCCGGGCCGGACCCGGATCTTTCCCACTCCGGGGGGTATAGTACGGACCATGGAAAAGAAAAACCCCCGGTACACCTACCTGAGCATCGACGGCATAGAAAACTGTATGGGCGCGGTGGAGGATGTGCTTAAGGGAAACCTGGATAATTGCTTTATTGAACTGTCCGCCTGTACGGGGAGCTGCGTCGGGGGGCCGGTGATGGGAAACCCGCCCGCCCTGATCCGGGATTATATTTCCGTCTCCGCCTATGCGGGGGAAAAGGATTTTGAGGTTTTTGAATACCCCGGGGAAGCCCTGCATAAAACCATGGAGAACCTCAAGGTACGGCACACCCGGATGGGGGCCAGGGCTATTGAGGAGGTGCTGCGGCAGTTGGGAAAAACCAAACCCGAAGATGAACTCAACTGCGGGAGCTGCGGGTACAATACCTGCCGGGAGAAGGCCGCCGCGGTATTGGAAGGCAAGGCTACCCTGACCATGTGCCTGCCCTATTTAAAGGAAAAGGCGGAATCCTTTTCGGACACTATCATCAAAAACACCCCCAACGCGATTATCGTGCTGAACGAATCCTTTGAGGTACAGCAGATCAACGGCGCCGCCTGCCGGCTTATGAACATCAGTTCCCCCCAAAACATCCTGGGGGATCAGGTGGTACGGATCCTCGATCCCCTTCCCTTTATCGATGCCGGTCAAAAAGCGCAAAATCAGTATAACAAAGGGGTTTTCCTGGCGGATTATCAGAAATACGTGGATCAAACCATCATCTACGACAAGGATTACCATATCATCATCTGTATCATGCGGGACATAACCGCGGAGACCCTCCAACGGGAAGCCAAAGAAGTGTTTAACCGGAATGCCGTTACCATCACCGATAAGGTCATTGAAAAACAGATGCGGGCGGTTCAAGAAATTGCCTCCCTTTTGGGAGAAACCACGGCGGAGACCAAAATCGCCCTGACCAAACTCAAGGAATCTTTAACCAATGAATAAGCTCTGTACCGATGCGGGGTTTATCAGCATCAACAAATTTGGGGAACAGCTCTGCGGGGATCATGTGGAAATTATACCCCAGGACGAAAAGATGACCGTAGCGGTCCTGGCGGATGGACTTGGCAGCGGGGTAAAGGCCAATATCCTTTCCACCTTAACCGCCAAGATCATATCCACCATGATAGCCAATTCCCTTACCCTGGAGGACTGCGTGTCCACCATCGCCGCCGCCCTCCCCGTCTGTGAAATCCGCAGGCTGGCCTATTCAACCTTTACTATAATCCGGATTACGGATAATTCGGAAGCGGAAATTATTCAATACGATAATCCTCCGGTGATACTGCTCCGGGAGGGCAAAAACTATGACTACGTTAAAATATCGGAAATAATCGGCGATAAAACCATCTACAAAACCAAAATCAAACTCTACGGGAACGATACCTTTATCGCCCTGAGCGACGGCGCAATCCACGCCGGCCGGGGGAGGAACCTCAATTTCGGCTGGCAGCGGGAGGATATTATCCGTTTTATGGAAGCGGTCTATGCCCCGGAACTGACCGCCAAAACCCTCAGTTCCCTATTATTAAACAAATGTTTTTCCCTCTACGGCGGCGAACCCGGGGACGACACCACGGTCTGTACGGTGAAAATCCGGCAGCGGCAGTCCGTCAACCTGATGATCGGTCCCCCCGCCAGCCCCGCGGATGTTCCCAAGATGATGACCCTCTTTTTTTCCAAGGAGGGCAAGCATATCCTCTGCGGGGGGACCACCTCGACCCTGGCGGCGGAATTTCTCGGTAAACCCCTGGCGGCGGCCGGCCGGTCCGCGGACCCCGGCATACCCCCCACGGCGTCGATTGAGGGGGTCGACCTGGTAACCGAGGGGATTATCACCATCCACCGGGTACTGGAATACGCCCGGGATTATGCCAAAAACAACGAGCTGTATACCCATTGGAACTACGGGAAAGACGGGGCGTCCCAGATTGCCCGGCTCCTCTTTGAGGAAGCCACGGATATTAATTTTTACGTGGGAAAGGCCATAAACCCCGCCCACGAGGGGGCGCATCTGCCCATCGGGTTCAGCGTCAAGATGCGTTTGATCGACGATCTGGCGGCCTGTCTTACGAGGATGGGCAAACGGATCAAGGTGAGTTATTTTTAACCGGGAAATGAGAAACCGGGAATACCGCCGCTTGCCCTGGGGCAGGCGGGTTGACAAAACCGTATATAAGTTAGTTTATAATAACTTATTATAATTTATCTTTTTTAAGGAAGGAGCGTATGAGTATGTTTGATTTGAAAGGCAAGGTCGCGCTGGTAACCGGCGCTTCCTCGGGATTGGGCGTTGAATTTGCCAAGGCTCTGGCGGGACAGGGGGCGGATCTGGCGATATTGGCCAGAAGGCAGGAAAAACTTGAAGAAGTCAAAAAGATCATCGAGGCTTTGGGGGTGCGGTGTTTTGCCTTCAAATGTGACGTGTTAAAGAACGACGAAATCAAGACCGCCGTTGCCAAAATAAAAGAACATTACGGCCGGATCGATATTTTGGTAAATAACGCGGGGACCGCCCGTAAGATTCCCGCCGAAGTTCAGCCCGACGAGGATTGGAACGCCGTCATTAATACCAATTTGAACAGCGTGTATTTTATCGCCCGGGAAGTGGGCAAAATTATGATCGAGCAAAAATACGGCAAGATCATCAATGTCGGCTCGATCCACAGCAGCGTGGCTATGGCCCCCAGCGAGTTAAGCGCCTATTGCACTTCAAAAGGGGGCGTGCTGATGCTTACCAAGGCGCTGGCGGTGGAATGGGCCAAATACAACATCACCGTTAATGCCATTGGCCCGGCGTACTTCCCCTCGGAAATGACCGAGTCATCCCTGGGTAATCCTGAGTTTTCAAAGGTAATAAACGCCTATTGCCCGATGCACCGGACCGGCAGAGCGGGGGAATTGGACGGGGCGGTCATCTATTTCGCCTCCGACGCATCCAGTTATACCACGGGCCAACTGCTTTCCGTCGACGGCGGCTGGACGGCAATTTAATTCACGAACCACAGGAGAATCATTTATGGAAAAGATATTTAACCAAAGGAACCTCTTAACCTGCGCCCTGCTTCTGCCCCTGATTGCCCTGGCGGAGGTTCTGCTTTTTTTGCTTAAACTTCCGGCATGGCCGGTCATGGTCTGTATGGTTTCGTTTTTTCTTGCCGAACAGGAGCGGGAGAAACTTCCCCACATCGTATTGGGCGGCGCCCTCGGGGAATTGAGCTGCCTGATTCTCAACCTTGTTTTTATACCCCTCTTCTGGCTGCCCCTCTTTGGGGAGGGGGCCCGTTTTGCCGGCGTCGTGGTCTTTGTTTTGATCTTCGTCGGGCTTATCGTACTGCTCCTCGGCGTCCTGCCAAAGTTTTTTAACTCCTTCGCTTTTCTGTTCTTTTTGGCGGCCACCCTTGGGTATAAATCCGACACCCTACCGGAACTCCTGGCGAAACTGCCGCTGCCCCTGGTTTGGATGGCCGAGACCCTGGTAGGAGGCGCCCTCATCATCCTGGGCTGCGTGGGCATCGGAATAGCGGTAAAAAAAGCGGTCGAAAAATAGCGCCGGGCATCCGGGATCTTTCTAAATCCCACTGGGGGGACGAAGTCCCCCCAGACCCCCCGCTAAACGGGAGGGTGGAAGGCGGCATTACGGCCCGTCTACACTATTTTCCCCTTTGTCTTCTTCCAATTTTTTGGGGGGCACATAGGGCTCGTAGGGCAGATTAGTCCGGAAGTGGGCAACGGTCATATCAATTCCCGCGGCGTGGAAGCCGTTCTGGATGTTTTTGTAGAGTTCCGAGTAGATGGCGGGAACCTTATCCACCGCTTTGGTGTAAAAATTGATCTGGTAGTTCGCGTAAAAATCGTCCATGGCGGTCTGGAGGACAAAGGGCCGCGGTTCCTTCTGGACATGACTGGTTTTCAGCGCCGCGTCGATAAGTACCGCCTGTACCGTCTGCCAGGGGGTACTGTACCCAAAGGTTATGTCCGCATAGAGGATCAGCCCGTCCTCATCCTCGTCGGAGGAGGTGTTGTAATTGATGATACTGGAATTGAGGATCATCATATTGGGAAAGGTAACGTATTCATTTTTATGGGTTTTGACCCGGATCACGATGGGCGATTTTTCCACCACAAACCCGGTTACGTCGTTCAGTTTTATCCGGTCCCCGACTTTAAAGGGCCGCATATAGGTGATCACCACCCCGGCCACCAGGTTCCCGATGGCGGAAGTGGAACCCAGGGAAAAAATAATACCCACAAAAACCGATACCCCCTGGAAAATCGCGGAATCCGAGCCGGGAAGGTAGGGATAGATGATGGCCACCGTAAAGGCATAGAGGAGAAATTTGAGGATGTTGAAGGTCGGCTGGGCCCAATCGGCGTAAAACCCCGGGAGTACCAGCTTGCCCTTTTCAATCTGGGTCGAAAAAAACCGTAATGACCGGACCATATACCGCGTAACCACGATAATAACGACGATGGTAAACAGATTGGGGATATAATTGATGATCCCCAGGGCTATATTTTTTAAAGGGGTCAAAATATAGTTGAATATTTTGGAGGCGAGTCGTTCGGTCAGGGGAAAGAGGCTGAATACAATGGGAACCGTGATGATAAGCAGCAGGAGCGTGATGAGGTATTTTCCTATTTTTAAAAAAAAGAAAAGAATATCCAATATCTGGCTGGTATCCAGAATCCGGTAGCCTCTGATTTTTAAGGGCCTGAATTTCTTCTGTCCGTATTGGAACACCTTTCGTCTGAAGAGTTTAAAGAAGAACCAAATGAGCCGGATCAGCAGAATCTGCCCGATGATTATCGCCGCCGCCAAACCCAGGCGTTTTACCAGCCCCATATTGACGGAATTTTTTTCGACGGTTTCTTCTATATTTTGGGTAAAGGTTTCGAGTTTAGCTTCCGGTTCGGAAATCTCCGAGATAATTTCTTCCACCGGGTCCGATCCACTCGGTTCCTCAACATCCTGGGCGTTTATATTAAAAGGAAAAAGGATTATAC
>JAITKD010000117.1 GCA_031278575.1 Spirochaetaceae bacterium
CCGAAGATTTGGGGCCCCGGGATTGGGTGTTTTCCGATGTGGTCTGTTACCCCCCGCGGCTCCTGGAATGGATACAAAAATGGCTTGACTCGGGGCTCTGCGCCAATTTTGTATGTACCCTAAAGTTCCAGGGGGAACCGGATTTTGATACCCTCCGGGGTTTCGCCGCCCTGCCCGGCGGCAAGGTGGTCCATCTGTACCACAACAAACACGAATTAACCTGGATACGGACCGTCTAGGGAAGCGCTGATTTATTCAATCGAGAATAAATTCGGTGTCAGGCGCCGCCTTTGGGGTCAGACCCCGTGACGATACCGCATAAAACCGTATAAAACCGCAATAAACCGCATGAAACCGCAATAAACCGCATGAAACCGCAATAAACCGCATGAAACCGTAGTAAACCGCATGTCGAAATGCCGGATGTCTAAATCTAGGGAAGCGCTGATTTATTTAATCGAGAATAAATTCGGTGTCAGGCGCCGCCTTTGGGGTCAGACCCCATGACGATACCGCATAAAACCGTAACAAACGGTATAAAACCGCAACAAACGGCATAAAACCGCATGTCGGAATGCCGGATGCTTGGATTTTACCGGGCGCCGGCCAAGCCGGGACGAGTAAGCCGGTGTTTTCCGGTATTCCGGGAACTTTTATCCGGGGGATGTCTCAATTAATTGTACAATCGGGTTTTTATTGGTACAGTAGTTTTATGTGGATTGTCATGGCCCTCTGCGCCGCCGGGGCGGAACGGATTACGTCTAACGAACTCAAAAAACTCAAACTCCGGGTTTTGGATTCGGGGTTCGGCCGGGTCCGGTTTGAGGCGGATCTTGCCGGGCTTTACCGGGCGCTGATGGCCCTGCGGACCGCGGACCGCCTGCTCCTGGAGGCCGCCCGGTTTGAGGCCCGGGACTTTGAGGGGCTTTTTGAGGGAACCCGGGGAATTCCCTGGGAAGAACTCATCCCCCGGGGAAAGGGCCTTGTGGTTTCCAAGGTACGGTCAAACCGGTCCCGGTTAGAGGCGGTTACCAGTATCCAGGGGGTGGTCCATAAAGCCGCGGCGGATCGGCTCTGCGGGGCCTATGGGCTCCGCCGGCTCCCCGAGGGGGATGCGGCGGAACTGCGGGTATACCTGGAAAAGGATCAGGCGTCCCTGCTCCTGGATCTCTGCGGGGAGCCCCTTTTCAAGCGGGGGTATCGCAGCGAAGGGGGTATAGCGCCCCTCAGGGAAACCACCGCCGCCGCCCTGGTCCTCCTCTCCGGGTGGAAGCGGAAATTTCCTCTCTACGACCCCTTCTGCGGCTCCGGCACCCTTCCCCTGGAGGGGGCCCTTTACGCCTGGG
Source organism: Spirochaetaceae bacterium (assembly GCA_031278575.1). Lineage (GTDB taxonomy): Bacteria > Spirochaetota > Spirochaetia > Treponematales > Breznakiellaceae > JAIRMO01. Next base: position 1,347 of record JAITKD010000117.1, read on the forward strand.
ACATGGCCCCGGGGATCGGACGGACCTTTGCCCTATCGGGTTTATCCCTGGGGGACCGGGCCCTGGAAAGAACCATCCGGGAGGAGCTTCTGACCAAGGTGAATTTTGAAAACACCATCCGCATCTACGGGAGCGACGCCGATCCCCGGGCAGTCTCCCAGGCAAAATCCAATCTGGTCCGGGCCTGGGAATTGGCCCGGGGGGAAAAGCCGGGCGGGGGCATACGGACCGGCGTGCCGGACCCTTCCGGCAAAACCGGGGGAGGTTCCCCCTTGCCCGACTTCCGGGTTATCCCCATGGCAAAGGCCCGCCCGCCGGCTCCCGAAGGTTTTATCATCACCAACCCGCCCTACGGGAAACGCCTGGGGGATCCCCAGGAAGCGGAGGCCACCTATCGGGAAATGGCGATCCTGGCGGGGCGCTTTCCGGGCTGGAAACTCGGCCTTATCACGGACCATCCCGGCTTTGAGTCCCATTTTGGCCGGAAGGCGGATTCTCTTAAAAAAATTACCAACGGGGCGGTCCCTTCGTATTTTTATGAATATCACCGGCTGTAGAAAAACGTTACGCGGATGGGCGGTTTCAAAATTTGATATTTTGAAAGCCCCCGGAGATTGGACTTGTACAAGAACCCCAGGGTTCTTTCCCAAGTCGGTTTTTATCGAATTTTGTTCAAAAACTGAAGTTTCTGAACAACCCTATTATAAAAACGGATCGATTTTTATATAACCCTGGAGAAAACGACCATGTCCATTGTGGTAGAACATGAAAAACGGCGGCGGGAAATTCTGGAAAGGGCCCTGGATGTTTTTATGGAAGAAGGGTTTGAGAACGCCACCTTTCAAAAAATCGCCAATCGCTGCGGAATTACCAGAACCACCCTGTATATTTATTTTAAAAATAAACGGGACATCTTCAATTATAGTATAAAACAACTCCTGGGAGAACTGGAACGGGATATCTCCGGGGTGCGGGAACAGAAGGATTTAAATTGTCCCGATAAACTCTTCCGGGTTATCTCCCTGATCCTGGACCGGCTGGAAGAAAACCGCCGGCTTCTCCAGGTTATCCTGGATTTTCTTTTATATCTCTCCAAAAGTGACGTTGTTCCCGAAGTCCGGGTCCGCCGGCGGACCCTGCGGCTGCGGCATATTATCGCCACCATGATGATAGAGGGGATCCGTTCCGGGGAAATTATCCCGGTAAATGTCCGCACCGCGGATGATCTGCTCTACGGCCTTATTGAATCCGCTATTTTCCGTCTGGTGGTCCTCAAGCGCCCTTCCGCCGGGGAACTCAAACAGGCGGTGGAACTGACCATAGAACAACTGCGGATCAAATGAGCCGGGATGTACCGCCGGGCCGGGTAATGCGGCCTAAAGGGTCCGGCAAAGAATTTTTTCCCGGGGGTGGCGCTGGTAATGCCGGTCCGCCGGGGCCGCGTCCGCCGCGGGGTAGCCGAAGATCAACATCGCCGCGGGGACTATGGTTTCGGGGAGCGAAAACTCCTTAACCGTGGCGGCGGGGTCGAAGTGCATCACCCAGGTGGTCCCCAGGCCCAGATCCGCCGCCTGGTACATAATGTGGGTGGTTACAATGCTGGCATCCACAAGGCCGCTGTCCTGCCCGTCAAAGGGCCGTACCCAGCATTGGGCGCGGTCATAACAAATCAAAAATACCCCGGGGGCGCCGAAACGGCAGGGGGTACACCGGTCTATTTTTTCAAGCCCCTCCGGCCGGGTAACAAGAAACAAGCGCTGGGGCTGCCGGTTTGCCGCGGTCGGGGCGTTCCGGGCCGCCTCAAGGAGGAGATCGAGTTTCTCCTGCTCCACGGGAAGATCCTTAAATTTACGCACCGAATACCGGTGCATGATTAATTTATCAAAATCCATGGGTAAGCTCCTTCCCCATGGTAACCCCCCAGACTTCATTTTGCAAGATCGAAAAACCGATTTTTTTATAAAATCCCGGGGCGGCGGTATTGCCCGCGCCCACCCCCAGGTGGACCCCGGGGATTTCTCTCCGTTCCAGTTCGGCAAAAAGGGTATCCATCAAGACCTTCCCCCACCCTTTCCCCTGGATTTCCGGGAGGAGGTCTATGTGGAGATGGGCGGGATACCGGGGAAGCCAGGGAGGGGCCGCTTCCGGCAAACCGGCGGGTTGATGCAACAGGCGGATCAGTCTTTGTTCATACACCGATTTAACCCGCCCTGGGGGGAAAGGGTCCGGGTACCGGCGTCTGAGGGGGGGCAGCCACGTATCCTCAAGCCACCGGTAAAAAGCGGCGCTGTCCCCGGCTGCAAGGATATACCCCTGGGGGGTATAATCAGCTTCGGCAATAAAACACAGGGAACTATCGAAAAAAAGATAGGGCGCCGCGTAATAGTGCCCCAAAAGATGGGGATCATAAAACAGGGGGGAAGCGTCCTTACCGGAGTCCCCGGTTTTAAGACAGATCTCGTATAAATAGGGAATATCCGACTCCACCGCGGGCCGTATCAACATCACCGCTCCTCCCAACCCCTATTGCAGGGGGCCCCGGTATTGCAGAATGTTGAGCATATCCAGCCGTTTCTGATGAGCCGGGAGCCGTTGGGTAAAGGATGCAAAATCCTTCAGTTCCCGGGGGCTCCAGAAGGCCTCCGCCAGGGCGCACATCCGGGGGAAAAGCATATATTCGGCCCAGCGGCTGGCGTAGGGCAATTCGGACCAGAGGTTGCCCTGACCCCCCAAAACCAGGGCGGCCTGTTCGCCGGTCATCTCCGGCGTAATGGGGTCGGTTAGGTAGGCGTCGTATACCCGGGTTATCCGGGAACCCGCTCCGGGTTCTTCCGGGGAATCGTAATTCCGGTAGTCAAGATAACAGCCGCCGTTGCTGGGGGCCATCACCACCCGGCGCCCCATGGAACTGGCCGTGATCCCCCCTTCCGATCCGCGCCAGGACATGATCACCAATTCATCGGGAAGCCCCAATTTTTCCGTGTCCTCCAGGACCTCGTCCCAACCCAGGGGGATCTTATGGCGATCCGTAAGCATTTGGGCAAACCGGACCGTGAGCCACCCCTGAAGCTGCCGGGCCCGCTCAAACCCCAGTTCCCCGAGGCGGCGGCGGCATTTGGGACAAACGTCCCACCGGGATGAAGGCACCTCGTCTCCCCCGATATGTACATAAGGAGCGGGGAAAAGTTCCGTCAGGGTATCAAAAACCGCCCCCAGGAGATCAAAGATCCGGTCGTTTCCCGCGCAAAGCACGTCAGGAAAGATCCCGTGACGGTCCTCCAGCTGATAGGGCCCGCCGGTACAGCCCATTTCGGGGTAAGCCGCCAGTACCGCCTTGGTATGCCCCGGAAGGTCCACTTCGGGGACCACCATTATATGCCGTGCCCCGGCATAGGAAACCAGTTCCCGGATCTCCTCCGGGGTGTAAAACTGTTTTACCTCCGGAACATGGGGATTCCGGGTATTCCGGCGTTTGGACCCGGTTTCGATAAGTTCAGGATACGCCGGTACCGGCAGGCGCCACCCCTGGTCGTCGGTTAGATGCCAGTGGAACACATTGATATGGTGGAGGGAAAGGACATCCAGGAGCTTTTTGATAAAGGCGGGGGTATAAAAATGCCGGGATACGTCCAGCATACAGCCCCGCCAGGGGAAGCGGGGGTAATCTTCTATGGTTAGCCGGGGGATGGTCAGGGTATTATCTTTGTATCCCGAAAGAACAAACTGCCTGAGGGTCTGGAGCCCCCGGTAAATCCCCGCCCCGGCGGATGCCTCCAGGCTGATCCCCTCGCCGGTAACCATCAGGCGGTAGGCCTCTTCCCCCTGCCCGCCCTCCCTCAAAGGGGGGACCGCCCGGCACACCACCGCCGCCTTCCCCGGGGGGCCCCCCAGGTCCCGGCGGAACTGTTCCGCCACCAGGGCCATCTCCCCCGCAAAAGCCTGGTCCCCCGTTATGCCGGGGATGCCGGTACTTTGAAAAATCCCCTCCCGGTATTCCAGACGGGCCGGCCGGGGAATCGGCCCGATCTCCATAGGGGACATCCTGTTCATAACCATAGGGCTTACCAAATTCGGGGGGTAAACCCCTGGGGGGCTTCGATTTTCACCGTATCCCCCGACTGTTCTATCACGTAAAACCCCTGCTCCAGGGCATAGTTCCGTACCGGGGTTTTCACTATCGCCCCGGCCACCGCCCCCAGCAGTTTCCGGGTATCCCGCCGTTCATCCGCGTATTTTCTGAGTATTTCCATCCGCTTAATATGATCCTTCACATCCTGGACGCGCAGGTATGACTTGACCTCCACCGCCAGGGCAAACTCCCCGTTTTCCAGCCATACATCCACTTCCGTAAGGGTTTTCCCTTGGGCATCGGTAAATTTGACGTCCGGCCCGGCCTTGGTAAAGGTGTAGCCCAGCGCCCTGAATTTTTCCGTTATATTGGGGGTTATCAGATGCTCTGCCAGCTCGCCAAAGCGGTTTCCCAATTCCCCTAACTGTTTATCGGTCTTTTCGGTCAGCTTTTGGATCAGCCGTTCGGTTTTTTCCAATTCCCGATCTCGATTGGCGAATATTTTCTCGATCCTCCGGTCGGTTTCCTCGATCCTTTGGTTGGTTTTTTCCATCTCCCGGTCTCGATTGGCGAATATTTCCTCGATCCTCCGGTCGGTTTCCTGGAATTTCCGGTCGGTTTCCTGGAATTTCCGGTCGGTTTCCTGGAACATGGCCCAGACATCCTCAAAAGTCAAACCCCGGACCGGTTCCCGCGGCGATGATGTTATATCTCCCATGGTGTACCTCCATGTTGAATATACCTCATACCGGCTAAAATAACAATTCAAATGGGAGGTCAAACGCATAGAATCGTATACGGCCGGTTTACCGCTGTCATAGGGAAGAAAAAGGTTCTCGCGGGGGACGCGCAAGGGATTGAAGCGGTATAAATTTTTGGCGGACAGCGTCTGCCAAAAATTTATTCAAGCGGAAAGCCCGGTCCGGCCGGGTAACCGGCCGGATGCGCCCAAAACAGGAAGACAAAAATTCTTCAGGGTTTATTCAGGAGGTCAGGGCCGATTTTTAGGGAAACGCTGATTAACTTGAGGCTAATCGCGTTCCTTAGGTTCTCCGGCGGAAAATTACCACCGGGACATACCAGGGTTCATCATACAACCCCATCCGATAACTTGGGAACTTCTTCTTTTTTTATCATTTCCCGGCGTTCCCGCAGGAAGATGAAAATAATGATTCCCAGGAAGATCAAAAAAAGGAGGACGAAAACTATCAAGGCCGGGATATTGGCGGTACTTGGTTTTACCGGGGTATCGGGAAGGGATTCGATGGGTATTCCGGCGCCTCCGCCGGATGCGCTGAATACGAGGAACAGGCTGATAATCACCGAAAGGGTAAGGATCATAAGGGTAATCAGGGCCGCCTTTTTTACCAGGAAGCCGGATTTTTTTGAAAAAGCAAAATAAAGGATCAACAAAAATACCATTACGGGCAAAAACAGAACAGAAACATTCATGGTTACCCCCTTGTTAAGCGCCGTGAGAAATACAACGGTTCCTCACGGCGCTCCTATTTCTTTATCGGTACTTTTTCCCCTGATATTGTCCGGAAAAGACCCTATTCAGGGTAAATCTCTTCGGTAAATAGCCGCTTCACCGCAAAAAATCCA
>JAITKD010000126.1 GCA_031278575.1 Spirochaetaceae bacterium
ATCACCGTTTCCACAAACACCCGCCGGGGTCAGACCCCCGAACCGGTGTCAGCCACCGTTTCCCCAAGCGCCCACTGGGGTCTGACCCCCAACCATCATTTTTTTCAATTTTTTTGCAAAAACATATTTGGGGCTGGGGTCTGACCCTAACGGGAGGAACGGCACAACAGAGGGTCAGACCCCGTGATCAAACCGCATGAAACCGTACCAAACCGCTGTATATCGTATCGTTTGGTACGAAACCACATAAAACGGCATAGAGGTCCGCCCCCTACTTCCAGGCTTCTTCCATCGCGGTAAGGGCGCTGATAATTTCCTCCGGGGCAGGGCGTTTTTTAAGGAGGGCTAAAAACTGCTCCTGGCGGCAAAAAAAGTTGATCCCCGAAAGGGTATGGAGGTGGAGTTTTGTTGAAGCGGACACGATGAGCATCACCGTATGAACCGGCTCCCCGTCCAGGGCTTTCCAGTCCACTTCCCGGTCCGGAAAGGCGATAACCACCCGCTGTTCTTTTGGGTCGGTGATGAGGGGGGTCCGGGGATGGGGCAGGGCGATACCATTGCCTACGGCGGTGGACATCAGGGCTTCCCGCTCCAGGACCGCCTCCAGAAGCTGTTCCCGGTTTATAGCGGGGAGAATGGGGATGGCATAGATCAAGGCTTTGAGTACTTCCCCGGGGTTATTCCCCCGGATATGGTAAAATATCCCTCCCCGTTGAATTAAATCGACAAATCCATGGTTCATAGGTTCCTCATTCTTTGTTTGTTTGTAATAATCCGGCGGCTAAATTACGGTTACATACGCCTATATCAAAGGCCAGGGGATCAAAACGATCTCCCAGTTCCTTCAGGGCGGCCTGGTATTCCGGCCCCTTCCCCTGTTCCAGGGCGGATAAAAGTTTTTTGAACCGGGCCGGACCGGCGATATGTTCAGCGGGGGGGGCGCCGGCGCCGGCGGAACAACGGACCGGATCTCCCTCCGCACCGTCAATGCGGGAAAGGATCATGATTTTTGCGTTCCACCGGGTTCCGTATTCGTAAATCAGTTCGGATATCCCCTGGGCGGTAAGATCGGCGATCCGGAAGTCCAGGTTTGGTTCCCGGGCCTCACCGGGGGGTACCCGGAGCGGGAAATTTCCCCGGGGGACAAACCGGAAGTCCACGGATCCGGTCCATCCAAAAAGGGTCCGGATAATCCGGTGTAAGTCCCGGAGCCGGCAGGCTTCGGGCACGATGAGCCGGCGCCATACCTCGGTTCCCCCGATACTTATCTGGAGCGTCCGGGACTCAACCCTTTTGGCGTCTTTTTTTTGCCCCTTTACCATGGAAATATTGTTCCGCCTGAAGCTGTCCAGGGCGTCTTCTATCAATTCCTTGATGTCTTCGTAGGTTTCAATCATACTATCCAGGGAATTATCCATGGCTTCCAGCTCCGTTTCCGTGAGGGCCCACTCGGGATCCGGGTCCAAATCCAGGTCCAGGTCCTCAAGGACGCTGGCGGCGTGCCCCTGAATTTGGGAGAGGACCACAAAGGTATGCCGGGGCAGCCAGGATACGTCAATGTCGCTTTTATGAATCCGGGCGGCCAGATCGATCACCGCGGTATGCAGTTCCCCCACCCGCTGCCGTATGGGGCCGATAGTCTGATCGGCAAAGGGGGAATAGGTCTTTTTAAAATCCTCCAGGGCGTCGGCGATATATTCGCTCAGGTAATCCCGGCTTTGTTTATCCATATTCACCGCCGGGGGGATGATCCGGTCAAGGGTATGGGAAATATGGGTGTCATTACGGTACAGGGAATCCCATACATAGGACTGGATCACATATTCGGATATGGGAACCTTGTTCTTGTATAGAATCTCCTCTATCACGGTTTTGTCCGGCAGGGAGGGGATCCCCTCCAGGTCCTTCCGATCCGGGATTTCCTTCCCCGCGTACCAAAACCGGGTTTCTATGCCGTAGGCCACGGTTTCAATCCGGTCGGTTTTATCGTAGAGAAAAACCTCCAGGGCGTAGGCGGGGACATCCCGCATCCGTTTCCCGCCGAACCAATAGGCGTAAGCTATCTGCTCTTCCGTGGAAGTACCGGGGCCAAGAAACTCAAAGGAATCCTCAAACCCCCCTTCGGCGGCCTCAAACCAGGCGTAGAGTTCGGTCTGGGACCACTGGTTTTTATCGACCCGTTCCAGTTCAAAGGAACCGTTTTTCCAATCCAGGGTACGGGCCACAAAACAATCACCGGGGACAAAGGCCGCCTCCCGGTAGATATTCCGCATATCCAGGGTTTGGATGGAAACTTCTACCGGATCCTCGTAGGGGTCATAGTTAAAGGCCGATTCGTTTTCAGGATTATCCCGGGCCACGTATTGGGGGGCGTATTCTTCCCCGTAAATACTGTAATAGGGGTAAAATTCATCCGGCGGCCCCTCGGTGGTGGTAACCGGAACCGGGGCGCCCGCCCAGAAGAAGCTGTATTTTTGGGGTAAAAGGTCCGGGTTGGCAAAGGGTACGCACCGGTGTCCGGGGATGAGGATCCCGTTGAGGAGTTCCAGCCGGGTGGGGGATATGACAAACCGTATCGGCTCAAAACAGCCCCGCCGGGAAACCCAGCGGTTCGATCCAAGGCGGAAGGCGATATTCCGGGACTCGATAAACGCCGCGATTTCCATGGAAAGCCGCCCGCTCCTTTTGGGATCGATCATACGGACAAAGGCCACCACATCGTTCAAGCTGAAGGGCTCGGTGATATTGTCGAGAAATTCTTTAAGGGCGCTTTCCTGGTTTACGGTCATGGATACTTTAAATATGCCCTAAAGGAACATATATGACAAGTCTATATATCGACCGTATCATTTTGATTCGGTCAAAATGCCATAATGATACACATGTATCATTATGATACTATTATTCCATGGAGGATCCGCCAAAGATTCCTTCCGGATTTTAATAACAGCCGCCGGCGGCGATTTTCGAGAATATAATTCCTTATATAATAAAGAATTAGAAAAAATTAAATTTTTTTGTATTTTTGAAGGTGATTTCTTATTCTTGGCACGGGTTTTGCTATTATGTCTATAGGGGAGTAAAAAACCCGGGAAGCGCCGGGTAATTACCCCAAAAAATCTATCAGCGTTAGAGGAGATAAAAAAATGAACGCAGTAACCTTGTATCGCCCGGTAAGTATTGAAAAGGCCCTGAACGATTTTGACCGGTACCTGGAGTCCTTTTTCGGGGAGTCCCCGTTGACCCCCGCGGATCGGTTTTTAAACTATACCCCGGCGGTGGATGTCCGGGAAGTCGACGGGGCCTATATCCTGGAGGCGGAGCTTCCCGGTTACGATGAAAAGGATCTGGAGATCCACCTGGACAACCGGACCCTGATTATTAAATCGAAAAAAGAAGAAAAAACCGAAAAGCGGGAAAATTCCGGGGAAGCGGAACGGTACTATATCCGGGAACGCCGGAAGACCGCCTTCAGCCGGTCCTTCAAATTGCCGGAAGACGCGGACCAGGACAACATCACCGCGAATTTCAAAAACGGCCTGCTCTGCCTGGAAATTAAAAAACGGGCGGAAGCCCAAAAGCGGCTTATTTCCATCGGAAAATAAGTTTCCCCCACCGGGGTTGTTTCAAAACCAACCGGGTTTGAAACCGCCCCATCCCGTAACAAGCCTTGTGGCCCGGAGGATCTCGCCGGAGATCTTCCGGGTCTCGTTTTTTCCGGGTTACTTGTAGGCTTTAAAGGAAACCTCGTTTTTTGATTCATACAGTTTGTCGATAAATTTTTTGTCCAGGCCGGAAAAGGCGTATCTCCGGGGATAGATCAGCATATCCTTGAATTTGTTGTTGGGAAACAGCACCTTCCGCTGGACCAGTCCGTAGAGTTTGAGGTATTTTTCGGGGATGGGGGAGACCCACATATAGGTGGCGGGCAGGGTGCTGAGGAGGTCGAATTGGTTGCACCGCTCATAGAGGTAGATCCGCTTTTTTACGGCCGTATCCCCCTTGGGCTTAACCGGCTCCTGGATATTCAGATAGGGAACCATGGTGTCCCCATGCGCGATTTCTATGTATTTGACGATATCCTCAAAAAGCACTTCCGGCACGGAGCTCAGGGCGTGGTTTTTTGACATCACCGCCAGGTATTCAAATTCCCAGATCTGATCATAATTGAGCTGTTTTTCCGCCAGGTAATCCATAAAGTAATTTTCATACATGGTCTGGTATCGGATAATCCCCAGATTATACCGGCCGTCCACGATGTTGTTTATGGTCTGCATGGAATTGGTTTCCTGGATGTTTACCTCAATCTCCTGGTTGAAATCCAGTTCCGCGACAAATTGGGTGAACCCCTGGGCTATATAACTCCCCCGGGGTATGGAAATGTTAAAAATCTGCTTGTTCATCCCCCGGGCATTGGACAGGGATTCTATTTTTTCAATCTCGTCCAGGATGCTCCGGGCGTGCGCCAAAAAATCGACCCCCTTGAGGGTGGGAACTACCCCTTTGGAGGTCCGCTGAAAGATCGTAAAACCGATGGCTTCCTCAAGTTCCTTGACAGCCTTGCTCAAATTGGGCTGGGCCATATAGAGGTTTTCCGCCGCCTTGGTAATAGACCGGGTTCGTTCAATTTCCACGGAATATTTTAAATGCAGGGTATTCATGGCTTCCTTAATTGATATTATTATATCTATAAATAGAGTATCCATAATGTCAAGACGGGGCAACGGTATTTGTTTGGTAACGGTACGGTTTTCCGGGGGCGGCAGTTTTACCTTTACGAGGGTTTTTCCCGGTAATTTGGGCGCATTTCCGGGGATCCGCTCCGCTCCGGGGGCTGTAAACGAAGTGCAATAAGGGCTGTTTTTTGAGGGTTCCGGCGGACAGCTTTCCCCTTTTTACGGTTCATTTCGGCGGCTGTCAGGTTGCTTCCCCTCCCCATCCCCTGTTTTGCCCTGCCTGTTCCCCGGCACGGACAGAGCTATCCCCCAATCCGGAGCGGAGCCTCTTATCAGCCTGGTGTCAGGATGCTTTTTCTTTTAACCGGTGCCGCGATGTTCCGCACCGCCCCTGTTGTATCTTGTGATGCAGTTTGTTCGCCTTATAGCCAAAGCAGAGCGGAAACAGTTCCCCCCGTACCCCGGCTTTCCCACGGGTCATAAACCGTCTGAAACGGCTGTCCGCTTTGGTAACCCCGAAGGCCCCCTCCACCGGTATCGAACGGTTCACCCGCAGCAGAATCCCCTCCTCACCGGTGGATGTTCGCGCGTGAGGCCCGTGTTTCGTCATACGCCATATTCTCCCGCTTGCTGATGTCCTTCTTGAATTTTCCTGTCTTCATCCGTTCGTAGTTCGCCGGTTTGATATACGCCTCCTGCTCGTTTTCTTCAAGATATGCGTAATGCTCTTCACTTTC
>JAITKD010000231.1 GCA_031278575.1 Spirochaetaceae bacterium
ATGCCCCGCCGAAAGGCGGGGTTTTCGTTTTATCCGGGGGACTTGAACCGGAGGACGCGCCGACCAACGGGAGGAATAGCGCACAGGATGTGCGCGACAGCGTCCGCAGGCGGGCTGGAGGGCCGAGACAGGAAGTCGAGGCCCGTAAGCCAAGTCCCCCCTCGGGCAACCGCATTAGGTTAGGGAAACGCTGATTAACTTGACGCTAATCGCGTTTCCCTAAGGTATTTGCTCATTTCATTGTGCAAATGGGGTAAACTTTGTTTACCTTGCGTTAAAGGAGCGCCGATTGCGCCAACGCAGTTGGCGAATTCTCGATTGAATAAATCAGCGCTTCCTTAGGTCGCCTTTTTCCCCCTGGGCGCGGGTTTGGGGGCGTCTTTTAGGGCCGTGCCTTCTGCCTGCCCCGGATTTGTCCCGGTTCCGTAATAGGCGTCCCGGTAGAGCTGTTTTATTTCACTCAACAGGGGGTAACGGGGATTACCGCCGGTACATTGGTCGTCAAAGGCTTGCATGGACATATCCTCCAGGGTTTCCAGGAAGGCATTTTCCTCAATACCGATGTCCCGGATGGTGGGGGGGATATCCAACTCCTTTTTTAAAGCCTCCAGGGCCTCCAGGTATTTTTCTACCTTGTCCTCCGGGGTTTCCCCCCCCAGCCCCAGGTAGTCCGAAATCCGGCCGTACCGGTCTATGGCTACGGGGTATTTGTATTGGGGGAAGGTGGCCTGTTTCCGGGGGGCGTCTACCGCGTTGTACCGGATCACATGGGTAAGGAGTACCGCGTTGGCCAGGCCGTGGGGGACGTGGAAGGCGGAACCCAGCTTGTGGGCCATGGAGTGGCAGACCCCCAGCATGGCGTTGGCAAAGGCCATGCCCGCCATAGTGGAGGCGTAGTGGACCTTTTCCCGGGCTTTGGGATTTTTCGCCCCTTCCTTATACGCCCCGGGGAGGTACTTAAAGAGGAGCCGCAGCGCTTCCAGGGCCAGGCCGTTGGTGAACTCCGTGGCGAAAACCGACACATAGGCTTCGGTGGCGTGGACAACGGCGTCCAGCCCCGAATAGGCGGTGAGACTTTTGGGCATATTCATGATAAAGTCCGGGTCCACAATGGCCATGTCCGGGGTCAGGGTATAGTCGGCGATGGGGTACTTGATGTTCTTTTTTTCATCGGTAACCACCGCGAAGGGGGTTACCTCGGAACCGGTCCCGGAGGTGGTGGGGATCGCCACGAAAATCGCCTTTTTCCCCAATTCGGGGAATTTGTAGATCCGCTTGCGGATATCCATAAACCGCATGGCCAGTTCCCCAAACTGAACCATGGGCTGTTCGTACATGAGCCGCATGATCTTGGCCGCGTCTATGGGGCTGCCGCCCCCCAGGGCGATCACCACATCGGGTTTAAAGATATTCATGATATCCACCCCCTTGTAGATGGTGGCCAGGTCCGGGTCGGGGCGGACGTCAAAAAAGACCTCGTATTCGATCCCCATGCTTTGCAGGGGGATGGTTACCCGGTTCACAAAGCCCGCGTCAAAAAGGTATTTGTCGGTAACGATAAAAGCCCGCTTCCTGCCCCGGAGGTCCCGGAGGCCCTCGGAAACGGCGTTCTGTTTGAAATACACCTTGGGCGGTACCTGGAACCACAACATATTCTCCCTCCGTTCCGCGATGGTTTTTACATTCATCAGATGCTTGACCCCCACATTTTCGCTGATCGCGTTTCCTCCCCAGCTTCCGCAGCCCAGGGTAAGGGACGGTTCCAGTTTGAAATTGTAAATATCCCCGATAGCCCCCTGACTGGCCGGCATATTGATAAGTACCCGGCCGGTGTTCATCATCTCCCCGTATAACTTGATCCGGTCACTGTTATGTTGATCCGTGTACAGCACCGCGGTGTGCCCCAGCCCTTCAAGCTGTACCTCCTCCCGGGCGATCCGGCAGGCGTCGTCAAAGTCCCGGGCACGGAACATAGCCAGCACCGGGGAGAGCTTTTCGTGGGCAAAGGGTTCGCCGGGGGAAACTTCGTTGATCTCCGCGATGAGGACCTTGGTTTCCTCAGGGACCGTGAGACCCGCCATAGCGGCGATTTTAGCGGCGGGCTGCCCCACGATATCCGCGTTGACCCTGCCGTCCTTCATGATCACGGACCTGAGCTTTTCCTTTTCCCCGGCATTCAGGATATAGGCCCCCCGGCGGACAAATTCTTCGGTTGCTTGTTTAAATACCGCATCCAGAATGATCACCGACTGCTCGCTGGCGCAGATCATCCCGTTGTCAAAGGACTTACTCATCAGGATGGAACTCACCGCCATCTTGAGGTGGGCGGTCTCGTCGATAATCGCCGGGGTATTCCCCGCCCCCACCCCGATGGCGGGTTTCCCCGAGGAATAGGCGGCCTTGACCATGCCCGGCCCCCCGGTGGCGAGGATCAGGTTCAGCCCCGGATGGCGCATCAAGGCCGAGGAGAGCTCCACCGTGGGTTCGTCGATCCAGGCGATCACGTCTTCGGGGGCGCCGGCCTTGACCGCCGCGTCCCGGACGATCCGGGCGGCCTCCACGGTGGCCCGTTTAGCCCGGGGGTGGGGGGAGAAGATGATGGCGTTCCGGGTTTTAAGGGTAATGAGGCTCTTAAAAATGGCGGTGGAGGTGGGGTTGGTGGTGGGGACTATCCCCGCGATAAGACCGATGGGCTCGGCGATCTTCACGATCCCCGCTTCGCTGTCCTCCTCAATGATGCCGCAGGTTTTTTCCGCCGCGTATTTATTGTAGATGAATTCCGAAGCAAACTGATTTTTGATCACCTTGTCCTCAAAGACCCCCATACCGGTTTCTTCCACCGCAAGTTTAGCCAGCCTGAGCCGATTTTCGTTAGCCGCCTGGGCGGCATGGCGGAAGATAATATCCACCTGGGGCTGGGTGTATTCGGCGAATTTCCGCTGGGCCGCGGTTACCCGGACGACCAGTTCGTTTAATTCTTCCTGGGTTTTTATTGCCATACAATGCTCCTCTGAAAAATATTGATAAAAATATATCGATATAATTCTATTTAAATGTACGCGAAAAAATTATTTTTGTCAAGGATCGGGGAGGGAAGTTCCAGGGCAGCCGTTTTACCTTTACCAGGATTTTTCCCGGTAATAAGGGCGCATTTCCGGCGCAAGCGCCGGAAACCGGGCTTTCCGGGGCTCCGCTCCGCTCCGGGGGCTGTAAAAGAAGTCCCCGATTCGGCGGGAGAGCGCCGGCCCGCTTCAGACCGGTTGTGCCCTGACGGCCAGACCCTAAAGACAAAAAAGAGCCGGGGAATTCCAACGGAACCCCCCGGCTGCTATACTGGGTACATGAACACAATACCCGCCAACACCTATACCACCCTTTCTACCTTGAATCAACTCTGCCTGCCGATAAATGTCGGCGTACTGATTCCCCCGGACGATTCGGTGCGGTTTCTGGTGTTTGTCCTGAAGCAGCTTGATTTGACCCCCTCTACGAGGCGTATAGCGCATACTGCGAAAGGCGGCGGAGGGAGCAGCCGGGAGGAAACGCGAAGCGGCGGAGCGGGGAGACGGGAAACTGATCGCGGCGGACGAAGGGGAAGGGAAGGATCCGGGTAATCATCCGGGAACTGAAGGGGAGCGAGGGGACGGCTTTTTCCGAAGACGGGGAAGGGATACTGGAGCAGGCGAAAGGGGTACGGGCGTATATCGAGAAGAAGCTGGAGGGGGCTGAAGGGGCGGGAGCGG
>JAITKD010000258.1 GCA_031278575.1 Spirochaetaceae bacterium
TTCCTCCGGGGAGGGAAAAGAGAACCGTTCGTCTTCGGTAAGATAGGGAAAATCCGGATCGGCTCCGGTTCTTTTCCAGCCCTTCAGCGGAACCTCCCGGGGTTTTTTCCTAAGAAAGCACTGATTTATTCAATCGAGAATTCGCCAACTACGTTGGCGCAATCGGCGCTCCTTTAACGCAAGGTAAACAAAGTTTACCCTATTTGCGCAATGAAATGAGCAAATACATTAGGGAAACGCGATTAGCGTCAAGTTAATCATCGTTGCCCTAAGAAAGCACCTCGATCCGGTATTCCCCGTCCCGCCAGTCGGCCCGGGCGGAACCGCCGGAGCTTAGGGCGCCAAAGAGTACCTCGTCCACAAAAAACCCCTTGATCTTGTCTTCGATGATGCGGCCCGCGTTCCGGGCGCCGAACTCCCGGCTATACCCCTCTTCCGCCAGGTGATCTATACACGTTTCGGTAACCTCCAGGGCCACCTTTTTATCCGCGAGCTGCGCCTTAAAGAGGTCCAGTTCCTTGGTGACTATGGACACCATAACCTCCCGGGAAAGGTGGTTGAACCGTACCACCCCGTCCAGGCGGTTACGGAATTCCGGGGTAAAGATCCGTTCCACCGCCCCGTCCACCGCGGTTTCGTCGATGAGCCGTTCCCCGAAACCGATAAGGCTTTTCCCGATATCCCGGGCTCCGGCGTTACTGGTCATAATAAAGACTACGTTCCGAAAATCCGCCTTTCTGCCGTTGTTGTCGGTCAGGGTGGCGTAATCCATGATCTGGAGGAGGATGTTATAAATGTCCGGATGGGCCTTTTCAATTTCATCCAGCAGGACCACGCTGTGGGGCAGTTTACGGACGGCGTCGGTGAGGAGCCCCCCGTCCTCGTACCCCACATAGCCCGGCGGCGAACCGATAAGCCGGGATACGGTATGTTTTTCCTGGTATTCGCTCATGTCAAAACGGTGCATGGATATCCCCAGGATATCCGCGAGGCTCCGGGCCAATTCGGTTTTACCTACCCCCGTAGGACCCACAAAAAGGAAATTCGCCACCGGCTTATTTCCGGCCCGGAACCCGGCCCGGGACCGCTTCACCGACTTTACCACCGCCTCGACCGCCTCGTCCTGGCCGAAGATCCGCTCCCGGAGTTTTTCCTCCAGGGCCCTGAGTTTGTCCTTTTCACTCCCCCCCACGGACCGTTCCGGTATCCGGGCTATCCGGGAAACCACCGATTCTATCAGGGGAAGCCCGATCTCGATAATTTTTACGGTCCCTTCCTGAAGGGTGGCGGGGGTTTCCGGACGGCCCGGTTTCCGGGCGGTCCTGGAAACCGCGGGCTCGTCCTGGGGAACCGTTTTTTCCGGGGCGGCAAAGGGGAAATCCCCTTCCCCGGACTTTCCCGAAGAAAGGGCGGCTTCTTCGTGATGTTCCCCCCCCGCTCCGGAGGACCCGGCATATTGAAGCTCCGTCTCGTTAAAAGCCGCAATCCGGGCAAAGGCGCCGGCTTCGTCGATCACATCTATGGCCTTATCCGGGAGCCGCCGCTCGGTGATAAACTGGGCGGATAAACGCACCGCCCCTTCCACCGCCTCATCACTGTAATGCACCCGGTGGTAATCCTCGTATTTGGACTTGAGCCCCCGGAGGATCGCTATGGCGTCCTCTTCGGAAGGTTCGGGAATATCGATTTTTTGGAAACGCCGGGAGAGGGCCCGGTCTTTATCAAAAAATTTACCGTATTCCTCATGGGTAGTAGAGCCGATACAGCGGATCTTTCCCGATGTCAGGGCCGGTTTCAGGAGGTTTGAGGCATCCAGGGCGCCCCCGGAAACGGATCCGGCCCCCACCAGGGTATGAATTTCATCAATAAAGAGAATGGCCCGTTCTTTTTTGAGCATTTCCTCGACAACCCGCTTAACCCGCTCCTCAAAATCCCCCCGGTATTTGGTTCCCGCCACCAGAGCCCCCATATCCAGGGAAAAGATGGAAAAATTTTTGAGGGTTGGGGGCACCTTTCCCGCCACGATACGCTGGGCCAGCCCTTCGGTGATGGCGGTTTTACCCACCCCCGAATCCCCCACATGGACCGGGTTGTTTTTAAGCCGCCGGCAGAGCACCTGGACCGTCCGGTCCAGTTCCGCTTCCCGTCCGATAACCGGTTCCAGCCTGCCCTCCCGGGCCAGGGTGGTAAGCTCCGTGGCATACCGTTCCAGGGCGCTTTTTTTAGCGGTTTTGGCTTTTTGGACTTCCTCTTCCGCGGTCTCTTCTTTGGGTTCTTCCATGCCGTTCAGGATATGATTATCCATTTTATGGAAATTGAAGGTCCGCTCATCTTCATCGGCAAAGCCCTGGGACAGGATTTCTAAAAGTTCCAGCCGTTTTATCCCGAGTTTACGGAGATAATAGGCGCAATAATTCCGCTCTTCGTCGTAAAGGGATACCAGGATATCCGCCACATCCAGGGTCTCCTTTTGGGATGATTGCGTCTGCAATACCGCCCGCTCCAGAACGCTTTGAAACCCCACGGTCTGGGTAGGTTCGGTATTGTTCAGAACCGGTACCTTTTGTTCAAAATAGTTTTCCATTCCGTGTTTAAGCTGTTCCAGATTGACGCCGCAGGCGGAAAGAATCCCCTGAACCTCATCAAAGGCCAGGGCCGCGTATAGGATATGTTCCGGGGTCAAATATTCATGGTTCCGTACCCTCGCCTCATTATACGCGGCATTTATGATAGCCTGCACATGACGGCTGATTTTCATATCATTGCTCCTACTTTTAATATAGCACCTTTTTACCAGAACCTCAATTATTCCCGTTACGCCTTTTCAATAATACACCGCAGGGGAAAATCGTTTTCCCGGGCCAAACTATGGACCTGTTCCATCTTGGTTTGGGCGATATCCCAGAGATAAACCCCCGCGGTACCCCGGCCTTTCCGGTGGATGTCCAGCATAATCCGGTTCGCGTCGTTTTCGTTTTTGTGGAAGACCAGGATCAGGATATCCACCACAAAATCCATGGTCGTATAGTGATCATTCAGCAATATAACCCGGAATTCCTCGGGTTCCTGTAATTTTTCTTCCCGTCTTGTGTGTAACGCGGTCCCGTTTTCAAAAAATACCGGCATACTATCAACCTTTATTTTAAGATAAATAAAACTCGGTGTTTGAACAAGGGCATCGGAGGCAAACCGGAAGAGCCGCATCCGCCGCATGGGGATATTTCGTGTCCGAATGTTCCGGGCGCCCGGCAGATTCCCCTAAGGAAGCACTGATT
>JAITKD010000058.1 GCA_031278575.1 Spirochaetaceae bacterium
GGGCGGTATTTTCAGTGATTTTTGTAATAACGCTTGCAAAAAATCACCTTTATGCTATAATAAGTTTTTCTGAAACTTCAATTTTAAGGAAAGGGCGATGTTCGGTTTTTGGAACAGCCTCCTTAGATGAGGGAAAAACCGGGCTTTGACCGGGCTTGGAATAAACTTGTATGTCTTACCGTAAAAAGCAGAAGTGGGTATGGAAATAAATCATAAAAATCAACAATGGGTATTTTACCAGGATATTACGGGCGAAGAAACCGCCCCGGGGGTGATTCGGAAAATTCTTGGGTTTTGCGACGCCATGATGTGCGTGGAAAATTCTTTTGAAGCGGGGGCGGCCGGCGCGCTACACAGCCATCCCCACACCCAGATTACCTATGTCGTTTCCGGCCGGTTCCGTTTTACCATTGGGGACGAAGTCCGGGAAGTAGGCGCGGGGGATACCCTCTGCAAACAAAACGGGGTCATCCACGGCTGTCTATGCCTTGAAAAAGGCGTCCTGGTGGATTTTTTTACCCCCATGCGGGAAGACTTTCTGGGATAGCGCCGAAAGGCATTGAAATTCGCATATTTACAAGGCTGAAAGCCTGAAAAACCGCACGGGCCTGTCCCAAAACCGTACTCCCGGCTATGCCGGGAACGGGAGCGCACCGTCAATTAGTTTTGGGACAGGCTCTATAAATAACATATTGACCTTAATCCCCATTTCTTCTATACTCATTTTTATTAATTTGATCCCATGAACCTTTATATAGATGGGCCGCTAAAACGGCTAAAGGAGATACTCCTATGAAACGAACTTATCAACCGAGTAAAGTAAAAAGGAACCGGAAATTGGGGTTCCGGGCCCGGATGAAAACCCGGGGAGGACGCTTGGTTTTAAAGCGCCGCCGGGCAAAGGGCCGGATCAAGCTGAGCGTTTCCGATGAAAAAAAGCCCTATTAGGGTTTGCCCTTTCCCCTGACGTTGTCTTTTCAAGGGAAACAAAGTCCGTCTTTCCGGTTTTTACGGAGAGAACGGCTCAAGAGAAGGGATACCATACGGGAAATTTTTAAACGGGGAAAAACCGTTACTTGCTCCGGGGCAAAGTTGTTTTTCCTAGGGAACGGATTGCCCTATAACCGGATTGTTTTTACCTTTGCCCGCAAATATGGGAACGCGGTAAATCGGAACCGTGCCCGCCGGGTAGGGCGGGAAGCCTACCGGCATATACGGAACGAATTAACGGCCGGTTATGATTTAGTTTTATTGGTTTACCCCGGAAAAGACCGTTTTGCGCGGCGGATGGAGCAGGTGAGAATTTTATTTTCTAAAGCCGGGCTGTTTTATGGAAACTGAATTATGACATTTTTGCGGAAGCTGGTTCTTGTGTCGATCCGGTTCTATCAAAAGGTTATTTCACCCCATTTTCCGGCCAGTTGCAGATATGTTCCTACCTGTTCCGCCTATGCGTATGAAGCGGTACAGAAACATGGTGTTTTTCGGGGTTTATTTTTATCTTTTAAACGGATCCTGCGGTGTCATCCCTTCCACCCCGGCGGTTATGATCCGGTACCTTAATTGTATAACAGGAAAAGCCCGGACCGAGCGTCCGGGGCTTTGGTAATTCCTGTTAAGGAGTCGCATGGAAAAGCGAACGTTATTAGCCGTTGTACTTTCAATCGTGGTTATATCTGTTTTTTATTTTATTCAAGGTATCGCCATGCAGTCCAGAGCCTCGGAGCAGGGATCTGCCGTGGAGGAAGGGCGGACCCCTCCCCCAGCGGCGGTTGCCACGGTTTTGCAGACCGGGGATACCCCGCCGCCCCTCCCGGAGGCATCCTCCGAAAGCGCCGCCCTGCCGGAGGAACCGGACGCGGCGCCCCCGGCCGAGCGGCGGATTACCGTGGAGACCCCCCTCGTTACGGTGGTGTTGACCAATGCCGGGGGGGATGTGGTTTCCTATAAACTAAAGGAACATAAGGACCAGGATGATTTTGTGGAGATGGTCCTGCCCGGGGCCGGGGAATCCCATGCCTTTACCATTGCCTTTGGCGGCCTCAATGCGGAACCGGTAACTTCCCTTTTTTATGTAAATACCCTTTCGGAATATTCGGTGGAATTTTACCGGGATTTCGCGATCTCCCTTAACGGGGAGGCGGGCCGTTTCCGCCTGACCAAACGGTACGATTTCCGGCCCGACGAGTATATGTTTGAGCTGACCGTTTCTTTGGACGGCGGCTATTCGGTGCCCTCCCTTAATTTTTCCGGCGCCGCCTATACCCTGGGATTTGGCCCCCAGATCGGCCCCAAATTCGAAAAATTGGACCAGCGCTACGATTACCGGCAGTATTACACCTTTACCAACGGTAAGCGGAAGCAGGAAAAGGTAACGGACAACGCCCCCACCCTGATCGACTCCCGGGTATCCTGGGCGGCCATCGCGGGCAAATACTTTGCCTTTATCGCCATTCCCGACGCCACCCAATACCAGTTGGCCTTTTCCGCCAAACCCGAGCCGGGTTTTGCCAGCCCTTCCCGTTTTTACATGGTCCGTCCGCCCGTAAACGGTTCCCGGGCCGCCGACACCTACCGTTTCTACCTGGGGCCGAAAAACCAAAAGGCCCTGGGCATATACGATAACGGCGACAACAGCTTTAAACTCCGGGAGATGCAGTTTATCAAGGTCCTCAACACCAGCGGCATCCTCAGCCCGGTGGAGGCGGTTTTGAAGTGGCTGTTGATGTTTTTTTACCATATTGTGCCGAATTACGGGGTGGCGATTATCCTCCTCACCCTGCTGGTGAAGATCCTGATGTTTCCCCTTACCAAAAAGGGCTCGGAATCGACCCTGCGGATGCAGACCCTGGCCCCCAAGATCAAGGAAATTCAGGATAAATACAAGGATAATCCCGCCAAGATGAACAGTGAAATGGCGGCGCTGTACAAAAAAGAAGGGTACAACCCCCTGTCGGGGTGCCTCCCCCTGTTGCTGCAATTCCCCCTGTTTATCGCCATGTACAACCTGTTTAACAACCATTTTGACCTTCGGGGGGCCCTGTTTATCCCCGACTGGATTCCGGATCTTTCCCTGCCTGAGACGGTGTGGAATTTTGCCCCCGTCCAGCTCCCCATCCTGGGGTGGAGCGACCTGCGGCTGCTCCCCTTTATCTATGTGGGTTCCCAGCTTCTCTATGGTAAAGTTACCCAGACCCCGGATCAGAAGGGGAACGCCCAGATGAAAATGATGCTTTATGCTATGCCTATTATGTTTTTCTTTATCCTGTATAACGTTCCCTCCGGGCTGTTGTTGTACTGGATCATGTCCAATGTCTTAACCATGGTTCAGCAGTTGACGATCAATAAGTACCTTGCCCGGAAAAAAGTCCCGGTAGTTCCGGAACCGGAACCGGTTATCGCGCCCAGGAAGAAAAAGAAACGGTAGGCGAGCCGGTTCAAAACCCGGTTGGTTTTGAACCTCAGACAGCATAAATTCTTTCGCGAGGAGCGGATTATGGTATATGAATTTGAAGGCCGTACCGAAAAAGAAGCGATTGACCGGGCGGCGGAAGAGTTAGGTCTTAAAAAGGACGGTTTTGATGTGGAGATCCTCGAAACCCAGCGTTCGGGGTTGTTTAAAAAGGGGTACGTGCGGATCCAGGTTCACACGGATCAGCCGGTTTCCCGGGAAGGCCCGCGGAAAAATGTGGAAATCCCCGCCGAGGAGGGGCAATACAGCCAGGCGGTATTTGGAGAACCGGACCCTAAAAACGATTTTGAGCAAAAGATGTTACAGTTTGTGGAAGGGATCATCCAACGGATGGACTATGGGGGAAAGGTTTCGGTGCTGTTCCGGGAGGAACACAAGATAGGCATCAAGATCGATTCGGAATATTCCTCGATTTTAATCGGTAAAAAGGGGAAAAACCTGGACGCCCTTCAGCTTCTGGCCAATATCTACGCGGGCCGCCTGGGCCGGGAGGATATACGGGTTATCCTGGACAGTGAAAATTACCGGATCCGCCGGGAAGAATCCCTGGTACGGCTGGCCTATACCGTGGCCGACCGGGTCCGGGAAAACCGGGGTTCCATATTGCTGGAGCCCATGAATCCCTTTGACCGCCGGCTCATCCATACCACCCTGAACGATATCACCGATGTGGAAACCAAAAGCGAAGGGGAAGGCTTGTACAAACAGGTCCGGGTTTATTATCGGGGGAGTATGCGGTGATAAAAAAGAGCGCGATTCTGTTCTGTTTCCTGATAAGCGTCGTTATGCCGGGACTAACCCTGTCCTTGGATGAGTTAATCGGCGCGGACCTGGCCGGGGAACTCCTGCGGGAGGGGATGATTATCAAACTCCAATTAAAAAATCCCCAACCGGCCCTGATCCCCCGGAATGTTTTGGCCGGACAGCTCGTCAACGATATCCTGGAGGAGCTGAATCCCAGTGTAGCGGCGGAAAGCCTCTACCTCTATAAAAAACCTTCCGGCTCGGCCGCCTGGAGTGACGCGGAACGGAACGCCCTCTACAACAAAATCCTGTCTTTAAGCAGCCTGAAGGGATTACAATATTTTTCCTCCAGCCGGAACCAAATGTGGACCTTTTACGAGACCTCCATGGTGATCGACGGGCCGGAATCCAAAAATCCCCTGCCGGATCCCTTTTATAGCGTTCCGCCGAGGGAAATGTCCCTTTACGCCCGGCAAAAGGACGTAACCTTTGGGGATAATATCTATCAATACACCTACTATGCCCGGCAAGACAGTTTGGTTCTTACCCAGCAGAACCTGACCAACATGAGCTACAAACACATAACCATGGTGGGGAAAAACAAGCTCAGTTCTCTGATAACGGCGATAGATACGGAATCCTATCTGGTGATCTATGCGGTGTCCATGGCCAAGGTCATTTCCCTGCCCTTTTTTAACCAGCGGATTGGCCGGGCCTTTTCCACGAGGCTGGAGGCCCTGCTGACCTGGTTTTCCGACCGGGCGGACCTGGTTTTTCAAGGGACGGTTCCCTGACCTCCCGTGCCCATGGTACAGTTATCCTATGAATAGTAAACGTACGGCGGAGGCCCTTATCGACGGGGCGGCCCGGATCATCCGGGGTAAACGGGAATTTCTGGAACTGTTTACCGCCGGCGTTCTTGCCGGGGGGCATATCCTTATTGAGGATAACCCCGGCCTGGGCAAAACCACCGTCGCCAAAACTTTTGCCAAACTCATCGCCGCCGATGACGGAAAGCCCCTCCTCTTTAAGCGGATCCAGTTTACCCCGGACCTGCTTCCCTATGATATTACCGGGGTGGATGTGTTTGATCCCGAAAGCCGGTCCTTCCGGTTTGTGCCCGGTCCGGTTTTAGCCAATATCGTCTTGGCCGACGAGATTAACCGGACCACCCCCAAGGTGCAGTCCGCGCTCCTGGAGGTGATGGCGGAACGGCAGGTTACCATCGGTTCCGCCACCCACCGTCCCCCGGAGCCGTTTTTTGTCATCGCCACCCAGAATCCCATAGAAAGCGAGGGGACCTTTCCCCTGCCCGCGGCCCAGTTGGACCGGTTTATGATGCGCCTCTCCCTGGGTTACCCCGGCCGGGATGCGGAGCTTTCGATCCTGGAGGACAACCCCGCCGAAGGGGATCTCCACCGCCTGGAACCCCGCCTAACCCTGCCGGAGTTCCTCGCCCTGGGGAAGGAGGCGGCGGGCATTTTTTGTCATGCCGCCCTGAAAGAGGCGATTGCCGATATTGTCCGGGATACCCGGACCCACCGGAGTTTTCTCCTGGGGGCGTCCCCCCGGGCGGGGCTTCATTTTTTAAAGGCCGTCAAGTCCCTGGCCCTGATCCGGGGAAGGACCTATGTAACCGATGAGGATCTAGCCGCCCTGGCCGTACCGGTCCTGGCCCACCGGATCAAATTACGGGATCCCCGGGCCCATGGGGATAAATTAATTCGGGAGTTATGCCTTGCGCGGATCAACGGCCTCAAAACCCTTTGACCCCCCCCGGGGTATACCCATACCCCGGTTTCTTGGGGTTGCCGCCGGGATCATCGCCCTGCTGGCCCTGGCGGCGGGCGGCGTGAGAAAAGAACTGGCCCTTACCCTGATGAATTCGGTTTTTACCGCGGTTTTGGCCTATAGTTTCCTGGGGGCTTTGATCCTCGCCGGGATCCATAAAAAAAAAGCCCGGACCCTTTCGGTACGGCTGGCCCTCAGAAACATAAGCCCCGGAAACCGGGGGGAATTGCTCCTGACCCGGAACGGCTCCGGGGAGGGGCGCTTTTTCCGTTTCCCCGGCATCCTTATCCGGTACGAACTGCGGCTCCTGACCAAGGACGGGCGGGTTATCCGGCATATCTTTGATCCCGATAATCTTGAGGATGATCAACGGTTCTTTCCGGTCCGGGAACGGGGGGCCTATTACGGCGCCCAGGACCGGTTTATTATCGCCGACTGCCTCGGATTTTTCCGGGCTTTTTTCCCCATAGCCCAGGACGGAAGCCCCCGGCTTTTGGCCCTGCCCGCGCCGGCGGCGGAGCCTGTCCCGGTGTATATCCAATCCGGGGGAAACGCCCAAAGAACGGAACCCCATTTTCAGCGGACCGACGACCTGACCGATCACCGGCCCTATATCCCCGGGGATGATCCCCGGCGGATTAACTGGAAACTCTACGGCCATGGGGGGGATCTTTTTGTCCGGGAGGGTGAACCGGAGCCGCCCCCCCATTCCCGGCTGGTCATTTTAGTGGACACCCAGGCCGATCCGGCGCTGTTTTCCCCCGAAGCCGCCCGGCGGGGGGTGGATCTGCTTTGCGAAAACGCCCTGGCCCTGGCCCGGGAGTACCTGGACCGGGGTATGGACATTCAGACCGGTTATACCGGCGGGGGAATCCGGGGAGGGGGCCCGGCGGAATTGGCCGAAACCCTGGCCTATCCCGCGGCGCTACCCCTTGCCGCCGGGGAGGAACTTCCCGAAGTGTCCGGCCGGGGGGTTTTGCTCCTGGCCCTTCCCCGGGATTCCGGGGAAGGGACCGCCCTGGACCGGTTTTTGCGGAAACGGGGGGGCAAACAGGCGGCGGATCTGGTGTTTCTCTACCGGGGGGAAGGGCTCGACGAGGCCGCGGAGACCTGCGTCCGCCGGTACCACCAAAAAGCAGGGGTTCACGCCCGGCGTTTACGGGTCATTTGAGGAAAAACGGGGGCAGTTCGGAAACTTTATACGCCGTACCGGTCCAGGTTGACCCTTCCCCCGGGGCTTACCTCCACCCCTTCCGACCGGAGCAGGGCGATTTGTTGCTCCCGGCCGCCCCCTTCGGGCAGGGCGACGCGGCCGTCGGCCCGGATGACGCGGTGCCAGGGCAGGTCCTGGGAGCGGGACAGGGAATGGAGTACCCGGACCACCTGACGGGCCCCGTTGTAAAGGCCCGCCCGGATCGCGATATTCCGGTAGCTTGAAACCTTGCCCTTGGGTATCGCCCTGACCGCCCTTATAATATGAAGGGTTGATTCGGTCATACTTTTATAGGATAATAGGAAGGGTTTCACCGTGTCAAATGGTGAAACGGCCGCATCAGTAATTTTGCCTTTACCGGCCCGCATTGCCATAAAAGCTGCCGCGCAAGGGATTGGAGGGGTGCGTAAGCAGCCCCGGCGCAATGCGCCGGGGCCGGAGCGATAGCGGAGCCCCGAAAAGCCCGGTCCGGCCGCAACAGCGGCCGGATGCGCCCGAATTCAGAATTTAAAGGTAAAATTGCTGTACGGCGTTCAGTAATTCTCGGTTCAAATAGGCAAAAATAGTATGGAATCGATAGTGATGACCGTATACGAAAAACCGACTTGGGAGAGAACCCAGGGGGATCTTGAACAAGTCCGATACTTTTACCCTGGGAACCTATTGAC
>JAITKD010000059.1 GCA_031278575.1 Spirochaetaceae bacterium
GGGCGGTATTTTCAGTGATTTTTGTAATAACGCTTGCAAAAAATCACCTTTATGCTATAATAAGTTTTTCTGAAACTTCAATTTTAAGGAAAGGGCGATGTTCGGTTTTTGGAACAGCCCTAAGGAACCGCTGAGGTTCATTCTTCCCCGTCAAAAAGTTTTCCTTGGGTTTCATTATCCCGGTCTTCCTCCGGCTCTGCCTCAAAGGAACTCCCGTCAGGGTCATCCGGTTCCGGCGGGGCGTCTTGGTTCTCCGGCGCATCCCCGGCCTGAACCAATTCCCCGGCTTCCCCATCGGCTTCCCCGAACCCCTTTTTCCGGTAGACCGATTCCTCCTGTACGACCCGGTCCACCCCGATAACAAAATCGGGCTTGTCGATGCTGAAGATTCTGACCCCCTGGGCGGAACGGCCCATCACCCGGATAGAAGCGACCTTGAGTTTGATGGACTTGCCCTGGCTGGTGATACACATAATTTCCTCATTCTCCAGGACATTAACACAGCCCACAATTTCCCCGGTTTTTTCGGTAACCGTGTAGATCCGCTGTCCCCCGGTAGCCCTGCCGTGGGAGGAGAACTCACTGAAATCAACCCGCTTGCCGAAGCCGTATTCGGAGAGGATCAACATCTTTTCCTCGGCGTCCACCCGGAGGAGGCCCGTAAGTTCATCGTCATCGCCGAGCTTCATCCCCGTAACCCCCCGGGAGGAACGGCCCATAGCCCGAATCTGGTCTTCGTGGGTCCGCAGCGCCTGGCCTTTCCGGGAGATAAGCACCACCTCATCGGAGCCCCCGGTAAGCAGGGCGCTTACCAGTTTGTCTCCTTCATCCAAATTGAGGGCGATAATACCCCGGGTTTTGGCGTTGGTAAACTCGCTGGTCCGTACCTTTTTGACCACCCCCAGGGCGGTACCCATAAAAAGGTATTGATCGTCGGAAAAGTCCTTGAGGGACACAATGGCGGTAATGTCCTCATTGGGGGAGACCGTGAGCAGGCTCTTGATGTGGGTCCCCTTACTGGTGCGGCTGCCCTCGGGGAGTTCGTGGACCTTCATCCAGTAGGCTTTACCTTCGCTGGTGATAAAAAGGATATATTCGTGGGTGGAGGCCACAAAGATCTGTTCCACAAAATCGTCTTCGGTTAATTTGGCGCTGACCATACCTTTCCCGCCCCGGCCCTGGTTCCGGTAGGACGATACGGGGACCCGTTTGACATAACCCAGGTTGGAAATGAGGATCATCATCTCCTCTTTTTTGATAAGGTCCTCGATATTGATGTTTTCCACTTCCCCGGCCACAATTTCGGTACGCCGCATATCCCCGTACCGGTCCCGAATCTCCGTGGTCTCGTCCTTGATGACCCCCCGGAGTTTTTTTTCATCCTCCAGAAGAGATTTAAGGTAGGCGATCCGTACTTTGAGTTCCTCCAATTCCTGTTGGAGTTTTTCGACCTCAAGGCTCGTGAGCCGTCCCAGGCGCATATCCACGATGGCCTGGGCCTGGGCTTCGGAGAGGAGAAACCGCTCCTGTAGTTTTTCTTTGGCGGTGTTGATGTCCCGGGATGCCCGGATAATGGCCACCACCTCGTCGATGTTGGCCAGGGCAATGACCAGGCCCTCCAGGATATGGGCCCGTTCCTCGGCCTTGCGAAGCTCGTACCGGGTCCGGCGGGTAACTACCTCCACCCGGTGTTCCACAAAATAGCGGATCAGTTCCTTGAGGTTGAGGCATTGGGGCTTACCCTTGACCAGGGCCAGGTTGATGATGCCGAAGGTGGATTGCAGGGCGGTATTGGAAAAGAGCTGGTTCAGCACCACCTTGAGGATCGCCCCTTTTTTGAGTTCTATGACGATTCGGATGCCATCCCGGTCGGACTCGTCGTTAAAGGCGGCAATGCCGTCGATAACCTTTTCTTTAACCAAGTCGCCGATACGGATAAGCAGGGCCGCCTTATTGACGTTATAGGGGATTTCGTTAAACACGATCAGTTCTTTCCCCGTTTTTGAGGTTTCCACGGCAAAGCGGCCCCGGACCAGCAGCCGGCCCCGGCCGGTCCGGTAGGCGTCCCGGATACCCTGGCGGCCAAAGATGATCCCCCCGGTGGGAAAATCCGGGCCGGTTACGTGTTTCATCAGGGCGTCAATGGTTATCTCCGGCTCATCGATATAGGCGCAAACCGCGTTACAAACCTCGATCAGGTTGTGGGGAGCCATGTTGGTAGCCATCCCCACGGCGATACCGCTGGAACCGTTGATGAGGAGGTTCGGCAGCGCCGCGGGAAGTACCAGGGGTTCGTCAAGGCTTTCATCGAAGTTAGGCCCAAAGTCAACGGTCTCCTTCCGAAGGTCCTGGAGCATTTCATCGCCGATTCGGGATATTTTTGCCTCGGTATACCGCATAGCGGCGGGGGGATCATTATCCAGGGAACCAAAGTTCCCCTGCCCGTGAATCAGGGGGTACCGGAGGGAAAAATCCTGGGCCATCCTGACCAGGGCGTCGTAGAGGGCCATATCCCCGTGGGGGTGGTACTTCCCCATGGTGTCCCCCACGATACGGGCGCTTTTTTTGGTGGCGGCATTGGGCCGCAGCCCCAGTTCGTCCATGGAATAGAGGATCCGCCTATGCACCGGTTTAAGGCCGTCCCGCACGTCCGGCAGGGCACGGGCCACAATAACCGACATGGCGTAATTAAGATAGGCGGTTTTTACTTCATCTTCTATCGCAACGGGGATTATTTTTCCGGTATCAGCCACAAGATTCCTCTTAACATATAGATTTTGGTATAGGGGACCACTGAAAATTTTATAATAGGGAACCCGGCCGGGGTTTCCGGCGGTTCCCTATAGACTATTGAGCCATTCCCAAAACCCGGTTGGTTGTGAGAAAGCCTCTATCATAATAGCATATTATTGAAAAACAGTCGAGACACCCCCCGGGTCAAAAAATATTTACCGGAATATCGGGGACCTCACTTTATCAAGCGAATTAGATATGTTATACTATGGTTAATGTATACCCGGGAAATACAGCCTCCTCAAAGTACCCCCATAGAAAAGGGCAAACCCCTACAGGGTACCTGGATATCGGCTTTTGATGAAGTGGATCTGCTGAGTATCCAGCGGCCTTTTTCCTTTCCTTTCCCCAAATGGATGCGGGATTACCGTATAAAGGAGTGGGAGAGCTTTTTCGTAAAGGACGACCGGTTTTTTCTTGAGGCCATGCTCGCCAATATGAAATATTACCGCATAGCCCAGGTGTGCGTATACGATAGGGAAACCGAAAAACTTCTGCGGTTTGGAAAGGTTGTGCCCTTTACCGGGAGGAAGCTGCCCAAGAATCTGTACAATTCTTCGATCATCAGCCGGTCCTACGGGTTTTTTTTCCGAATACACAACTGGCTTTACGCGGATACGATAAAGGTAGACCTTGATATCAAGGCAACCCGGAACCGGCCGTCTTTTACGGCCCATTTAGAATATGATTTAAAAAGGAATAAGAGTACCCCCATAGTGGTAAATTTGCCCTTTTCCGAACGGCGTTGTATGTATGCCTATAAGGTACTTGCCTCGATTCGGGGGGATATGGTTTTCGGAGGCCGGCATATTTCCCTGGATCCGGATAAAACCCTGGGGATGTTCGGTGATTTTAAGGGGTTTTTTCCCTACCGTATGCATTCGGGTTGGTGTACGGGTATTGGGGTTGATTCGGAAAACCGCACGTTTGGGTTTAGTATCGCGGAGAATCAGACAAAAGAAACCAACAAAAACAACGAAAACGCCCTTTGGGTAGACGGGCGCTTAACCCTCCTGCCCCCGGTACGGATTACCATGCCGGAGAGTGTTGATAAGGAATGGGTTATCCAGGATGTGGAAGGAATGGTAGATCTCACCTTTACGCCCCAGGTGTTAAAGCGGACCGCCGTTAACCTCCTGATTACCAAAACGGAATACGATACCCCTATGGGGTATTTCAACGGAATGTTGATAAATTCTGAGGGAAAAAAGGTCCAGGTACGGAACCTTTGGGGTATTGGAAAGAAACTTTATTTACGGATATAAGTAATGGCCAAAAAAAACGCGATCTATGCCCCCGGAGAATTAGACCGGTTAAGGAAAAAACTCGGGAATATTGACGCCGAGGAGGCTAAACGGGTAGCCCAAATTTTGGGCGGTGAGGTCGGGATAGAACGATCCGAAGATCCAAAGCCGATTCCCAAACGAAAATCCTCCTCGGCGCGGCGTGAAGTAGTTGAACCGGGTCATCGGGACACTATCCCCCGGCCGCAGCCGGA
>JAITKD010000064.1 GCA_031278575.1 Spirochaetaceae bacterium
GACGATGATTTTAACGCCCTGGGGGGGGATGATTTTTTATACGGTTCGGGGGTATCGGTAATTGAATGGAGCGAATTAGTCCCCGGATCCGTTCCAAAGGACGCGATAACCGTTGAAATAACCCTGCTTGAGGGGAATCGCCGGCTTATTCGTGCCGCGGGGCTTACCGGAGAGGAGTTTCACCCATGAACGTACTTGCCTTGGATACGGCCACCTCGATTTTATCCCTGGCCCTTTCCGCAAAGGGTACTTTATGGTATTTTGAAATTGACGCGGGGCTTAAACATTCCGAACTCCTTATGGACGGGGTGGATATGCTTTTTAAACAAGCCGGTTTAAAACCGAACGAGTTGGAACGGATCGCCTGTATGAAAGGCCCCGGATCATTTACGGGCCTGCGGATCGGGTTTTCCGCGGCCAAAGGGCTGGCGCTTTCCCTGGAGGTTCCCCTGGTTTCGGCGCCTACCCTGGATTGTATGGCCTTTTCCCATTCGGTTTGGCCCGGTCCGGTACTTCCCGTAATTGACGCCCGGAAACACCGGTATTTTACCGCCCTTTACCAGGGAGGCGCCCGGCTTTCCGCCTACAGGGACGCGGCCCCCGGGGAAATTCTGGATCTTATACGCTCGGCCCCCCTGAAGGGGCCGGTATTGTTTACCGGTCCTGACGCGGATACCCTACTGGCGGAGCTGGGGGGGGCGGTTCCCCCGGAAGATTTTCTGGTCGATCCGGCTCATAAACGGGGCCGGGGCCGGGAATTATTGGCTATTGCAAAAAATATTGATATCAATAATAATGAAATCACTAAGGGGCCTTTGTACTTGCGTCAAAGCGATGCGGAATTGAACCTAAATGGGGCCGGGTATAAAATTTAATTCCTAAGGAAGCACTGATTTATTCAATCGAGAATAAACCGGTAACCTTTGATTTACGAGGAAAAGCGGGTGGGTCTTGAAATCGGGTCGAATTCTTTAAATAAAGTTGGAGTATATGGCGGATATTCAAAAAGAATCATACGATGAGTTAGAGTTTCTGGAAGAAGTTGAGGATAATGAAGCATCAGCCAATAAATTTATCGAGCCGGAATCGGAAACCAATGAAACTTCAAAATTCTTTTCTTCTTCGCTGAATCCCTTTTTAAACAGCGTTTTCCCGGTATTATTTATCGACAATGAATTGAAGATCGTGTATACCAACCCTTCCTGTGAACACCTGTTTACGGGTTTCTTTAACATGACGGGGAATTACTTTATTGATGTTTTTGGCAAATACTTTGAAGTGGCGGCTATCCGGGAGATTCGGGAAACCGTTTTTAAGGGAAATAACGGATATTCCTGGAAAGGGGAAGCCCGGATTAAGTCCCGGGAAATGGTGACGGTTCAAACGAGGGTGTATCTTTTTTCCGCTGATTTGAATATCAAACGGCCCCGGGAATTTGTGGTCATGTTTGACGATGTTACCGAAGAAAACAAGCGGCTGCTCCGGAGCGTCTTCATGAGCCTTTTGGAAGCCTCAAAACTCAAGGATAATGATACGGGGAAACACATAGTCCGGGTTAATTATTATTCCCGGCGCCTGGCGGAAGAACTGTACCGGAAGTCCGGCTATGACCGGATCGACGCGGACTTTATCGATAATATCGGGTTTCTCGCCTCCATGCACGACGTGGGGAAAATCGGTACCCCCGACGATATTCTTAACAAAGAAGGGCCCCTCAACGAATGGGAATGGACGGTTATGCAGGAGCATACCAAAAACGGCGCCTTTATTTTGTCCACCTACCCCAACCCCATGGCAAAGGAGATTGCCCTGAGCCACCATGAACGGTGGAACGGATCGGGGTACCCCTTCCAGTTAGAGGGGGAAATGATACCCCTGGCCGCCCGGATTGTCAGTATTGCCGACGTATACGACGCCCTGCGGATGGAACGGACCTATAAGGGTTCTTTTCCCCACGATATAACGGTTCAAAAAATGCTGGAATGTAAGGGAACCCAATTTGATCCTTCCCTGATCGAGGTGTTCCTTTCCATCAACAAAGATTTTGACGTCCTCTATGAACAGAACAAGGATTAAAAAGGGGCCCGACCGCCGGGCCCTTACAGGGGATCCCTATCGGCGCCGAAAGTGAATTCCGGGAATACCGGGGTTGAGGCCGCGGCGGCCTTGTTTTCCGCCTTGATCGCGTCAAACACCTCCTGGCGGTAAACTTTTACCGTTTTGGGAGCGTCCACCCCTATTCTGACCTGATCCCCCCGGATCTCTATGATAGAAACGGAAATATCCTCACCTATCATGACCTTTTCGTTGATCTTCCTGGATAATATTAGCATGGAGCCTTCTTCACCGGGTCCACCCGCTTGACAGAGGCCAGCTCTTCCATAATGTCATGTTTGGTTTTCCACCGGGGATCGGTAAGGATCGCCTGTTTACCCAGCCGGGATTCCCGGTTGATGATCAGGGGGCCCTGGAGGTTGGCGGTCATGGGGCCTTCCGCGGGAATGGTAACAATCGAAAAAGTAAGGGCCATTTTGGGATCCGAAAGACCGATCTCCCGGAATTCCCCATCGTCCACGTCCACCTCATAGTCGGGCCGAAACAGGAAGGGATTGATCAAAATAAAGGCGAGTTCCCCCACTTCCAGGGCCTGGAGCCAATAAAAAGGCTGCCGTTCCGCGTCCAAAAGCACATATTCCTCGATCCGTTCAAATCCAAAAAGACCCGCGGGAAAGGTAATTTTCTGCCGTTCATCCACGTCAATAAGCCCGTAGGCCTTGGTTGTAACCTTCACGTTTTTCTCCTTCCCATAGGATTCCCCAAAAAGGGGCTTTGGTCAAGTCCGATACTTTGTCCGCTCATTAGAGCGCCGGTATTAACGGAGGAAATCCAGGAGGGTGGGCTGAATGACCTTGGCGGCGGTCTGGAGGGCCGCCTTGTGGGCAAAATCCATCATCCCCAGGTCCGTGGCGGCGGTAGTAAAATCGAGGCCCGATTCCCTGCCCAAGGCGGCGGTAACATGGGGGATCTCCTCGTTGAGCCGGTTCCAGGTCATTTCCGCCCGCTCAAAGCGGCTCCCCAGGTCGGTAAGGCGGCTTGCGAGATTACCCAGAGCCAGGTCTATACCCCCTATGCCCTGGCTCCCCACCAATTCCTGATCCCCCCGGAACAGGGCGTCCCGGAGGCGGATCACCATGTCGAAAACGGAACCCCCGGAAACCCGGGCCGCGGGATTCCAGTTGGGCGCCCCGGGATCGCTATTGGCGGTGATGATCCCCAGGTCCTGTAAAACCCGGGAATCGGAACGGTCTTCCAGGCGGATAAGGTGGGCGTTGGTCCCTTCCAGGGCAAGGCCCTGGGTTTCCGGGTCCACATAGGCCTTTACCGGGGCGGGGGATTCGTTGATTTTGGCCACAATGGCGTGGAGGGTGTCCCCGGCCGTAACGGTGATCTCCTGGCCGTCTACATAAAAGGCTCCGGGGGCGGTAACCCGGTA
This sequence comes from Spirochaetaceae bacterium, assembly GCA_031278575.1. GTDB lineage: Bacteria > Spirochaetota > Spirochaetia > Treponematales > Breznakiellaceae > JAIRMO01. Next base: position 3,494 of record JAITKD010000064.1, read on the forward strand.
ATCGGTGGCTTTCTGGGTGGAAAAGATCTGCATCTTTTCCGCCCAAAAAGCCTCCCCCCCGCCGATGTCCAACGAGGCATAGGCGCCTTCGCTTATCTCGGCCCGGCGGGAGGGACCGGAACCCCGGTATTCCACCCGGACTACCATGGATTCTCCCCCCCCCTGGACGGTTCCTTCCACCGCCCGGAAGGGTTCGGTAAAGACCTTGTCCCCGGCAAAAAGCTGCTTGCCGTCGGGACCTATGGTATTGGATATGGATACCAGTTCTTTGAGGAGTTCGTTAACCTCCACCGCCATATACCGCAGATCCTCCGGGGCGTAGGTGCCGTTGGCCCCCTGGACGGAAAGTTCCCGGATCCGCTGCATAATATCATTGGCCTGCCGGAGGTTTCCCTCCACCGCCTGGTAGTGTTCCCGGGCATGGAACGTGTTGGTTTCAAACCGTTCCAGCCGGGACAGGTAGGATTCGTACCGAACCGCATGGGACGCCGCCAGGGGATCGTCCCGGAGTTCCCGGAGCCGGGTCTGTCCGGCGATCTTGGCCTGGATATTGGCAAGCCCCTCTTCCTGGCGCCTCAGATAGTACTGGGCATCGTTATTCGGCATATCCGTGGAAATTCTTCTCATAACACCTTACTCCTCTGTTTTTCCCTGCCCGGAAAATTTACGGTTTTTATACACCCATCCGGTTAATAATGGTATCCAATAGGGAATTGACCGTGGTGATGAACCGGGCCGCCGCTGCATAGCCGTGCTGGTACTTGATCATGGCCGCCAGTTCTTCATCCATATTGACCCCGGAAACGGATTCCCGCATATCCCGGAGCTGCTTCATGGTGAGATTCTGGGTTTCCAGGGCACGGCCGCTCTGTTCCCCCAGGATCCCGACCCGGCCCACCGCATCGGCAAAGTAGTCGTCAAAAGTCCGCTGCTGCCCCACCATGACCGCCGTGTTCCTCAGGGCGGCAATGGCCAGGGCGGCCTCCCCATTACCGGGATTGGCGGGCCTGCCGTTTTCCCCAAAGCCCGCGGCCACCGACGAGGAATCCCGGAGCAGGGCGGGGTTTACCTCAATCCACCCCGAAGGATGGGCCACCGGGGCCACGGCGTAATCCGCGGCCCCCCCGGTGAGGGCTTCCACCGCATCGGGCCCGCCCCAGTCGTAGGCCCCCTCAGCCCCCAGGGTGTTGAGGAGTCCCGCATAGCCCGTAAGGAAGTACCCCGAATCTTCGATATGGCGGATCACAAAGTCCGGGTTTTCCCGGTCCGCCGAGGGGGTTCCCTTGAGGGAGAGACGGCCTTCCCGGTTGAGCCGGGCGGTAACCTCCGCGCCGGAATTGTTGATCCGGCCCACCACATCCGCCACCGTATCCGTGGGGTAATAGGGAATTTCCACATTCCCCCGGGAGGCCGACAGGGTTATCACCCCTTCAAGGCCGATCTGGGCCCGGCTTTCCAGGGCATTGGTCCCGTTGATCCTGAAAATATAACTGGAGTCGTAGGCCCCGTCCCCGTTCCGGTCGTAGTTCCCCGCCACATTGGTCACAAAGGGGTATTCGGAAAAGAAGTCGTTCCCCGTGGTCCCGTTAAGGCCGTAACCGGAGCGGTGGATCTCGTTGACCAGGTCGATAAAATTCATGGTTACCGAATCCAGGTTTTGGATTTCCTCCCGAATGGTTCCGTCCCGCAGTTCCAACAGCGCCCCAAGGCTCCCGCTGTGGTGATCCCGCCGGCGCTGGATCTGCAGCTCATCCCCGGTGTCTTCCCAGACTATCCGGGAGTAACCTTCGGTATCTATCCCCCGTTCCAGTTCAAACTGACGGCCGATACGGCCCTGAACCAGGACCCTTCCCCCGGTATGGACCATAAATTCATTGGGGTCCCGCTGATCCACGGTGATGCTGATGATGGACGAGAGTTTATCCACCAGGAGGTCCCGGCGGTCCAGGAGGTCGTTGGGGTTATCCCCCTGGGCGCGGATCTTTTGGATGTCGTTGTTCAGACCCGCGATCTGCCGGGAAAGGTCGTTGACCCGTTCCACGGTGAGCTGAATGTCCTGTTCCACCATGTCCTGAAGCCCCTTGAGGGCGTTAAAACGATCCCGGATCCCGTCGATCATGGTTTTTCCCCGCTCCACCACCGCTATCCGCTGGGGGGTATCCCCGGGGTACAATGAAAGTTCCTGCCAGGAATCCCAGAAGGCGTCCATCTTGCCGCGGATGGAGTTCTCCCCTACTTCCAGATAGGCCCGATCTATCATCCGGAGATAGGGGTCCCGGGCCTCCCAATACCCCTCCCCGGAGGCCTCGGCGATGATCCGCTGGTCCAGAAGCTGGTCCCGGATCCGTTCTATCCGTTCCACCATGGTACCCTGCCCTATCTGGCCGGGGGTTTCCTCCCGGTTAAGCCCGGGAAGGTAGAGGGGTTCAAAGGGGGAAAATTCCACCCGCTGCCGGGAATACCCCTCGGTGGAAGCGTTGGAGAGGTTATGTCCGGTGGTATTGAGCCCCTGCTGGTGGGCCGCCACCGCCCGTTTTCCTATCTCGATCCCTGAAAAGGTTGAGGTCATTTTTTACTCCTTAAAAACTATGGTTCAAGACCATACTCCGCATATCCGCGGGCCGGTGGACACCCTGCCGGGAATAGAGCCGTCCCTTGCGGTCCGGGAAAAGGGCTTCGAGGAAGGCCGCCACGGTGGTTCTGGCTTCGTTGAGGTATTCCGTAAGAGAATTATTGAGCAGCCGTATCCTGAGGGTTTCCATCTTGAGTTTCCGATACGCGGCGGTTAACTCCGTCCGTTCCGCCTCAGGAAGCCGGGCGGTGAAGGCATAAAACCTCGTTTTCTCATCAATATCGGGGGTTGTTTCCCCAAGGGCGGTAAAAACCCGGACCCGTTCCGCCTCCAGGGATTCAAATTGACCGCCATATTTCTGTAAAGCGCCGAGGAGGGATTCAAAATCCGTCCAATCCCGGTTCATCACCGTGGATCTGACCGAATCCTGGAGGAAAGCGATTTTTTCCAATACTTCGATTTCCCCCTTAAGAATGCCGACACAGGTTTTATATTCCGCAATACCTTCATTCATAATGTATACCCCTGATTCAATATCGGCGGAATTCGGGGACCGGTTTAGGGCTAAGAAACGAAGGCCCGGACAAAGCACGCATATTCACTTGACAAAAACAAACAATTGCCCCATATTAGAAGTGTTCGTTAAATGGTGGATGTAGCTCAATGGTAGAGTCCCAGATTGTGGATCTGGTTGTCGCGGGTTCGAACCCCGTCATCCACCCATAGGGGGATGACGAGGTTCGAAGCGGAAGCATCGCCGACCAACGGGAGGAAGAGGCGCCAGGGAAGGCGCCGAAAGATGCTGGAGCCGGCCTGTAATGAGCAAACAGGATGTTTGCGAATGGAAGGCGAACCCCGTCATCCACCCATAGGGGGATGACGAGGTTCGAAGCGGAAGCATCGCCGACCAACGGGAGGAAGAGGTGCCAGGGAAGGCGCCGAAAGATGCTGGAGCCGGCCGGGAATGAGCAAACAGAATGTATGCGAATGGAAGGCGAACCCCGTCAT
>JAITKD010000109.1 GCA_031278575.1 Spirochaetaceae bacterium
TTTATCCCCGGCCGGGCCGCCCTCATCCGGTATCAGGGGGAGATCGCCGGCGTGTTTGGGGAAATACACCCGGAGGTACTGGAAAACTGGGGGCTTACCGTACCCTGCACTGCCGCGGAGCTGGACCTGGACGCCCTTCCGGAACGGCGGCCGGACTAAAACGAAAAACCGTAACCGGGAGGAGGAAAACCGGTTACGGTCATAAAACGAACCCTATGCCAACTTTTTATTAGAGAACCACCGGAAGCCCGAAAAGGTTACACATATTATTGAAGATTTTATACTCCGCGGCGCCGCGGCCGGGCCGTTGATTTGAACGATTGCCTTATGATATACCATAGTATGCACATTACCAAAAACCGGGTGGTCGGTATCGGTTACACCCTCAGGGACGCGCAGAATCAGTTTATTGATTCTTCTTCCAATTTTGAGCCTTTGGTTTATCTTCACGGGTACGGTAATATTATTCCCGGCCTGGAGAAAGCCCTGGAAGGAAAAATCGAAGGGGATGCCTTTAACGTAACTATTGCCGCCGATGACGCCTATGGGGAACGGGACGAAAAGCTGATCGTCCGGGTTCCCCGAAAAAATTTTGAAGGGATCGGGACCATAAAGGCGGGAATGCAATTTGCCGCCGATACCCCCGATGGTTCCCGTATGGTAACGGTTACCCAGGTTGAGGGCAGCACCGTAACGGTGGATGCCAATCACCCCATGGCGGGGTTGGATCTGACCTTCGAGGTTACGGTGGTGTCCGTCCGGGAAGCCAGCCCCGAGGAGATTTCCCATGGACACCCCCACCACGCCCATGGACATCGCCATCATCATTGCGACGGATGCGGCGGGTGCGGCGGCTGTGGTTAACCATGACCGCACGGAAGCCGGTTTTTGGCGCCCCGATTAAGGCGGCAGATGGTATTATAATCGCCCTTGCCCTGTCGGTTTCGGTTTTTTCCGGCGTCTTGGCGTACGCCGTTCCGGGCCGGCAGCAAGCGGTCATCATCGAAGGGTCCGACGGAAGCTGGATATTTCCCCTGGGGGCGGAAGAAACTATCTCCGTTCCGGGCCCCCTGGGCGCTACGGCGGTGGAACTTCGGGGGGGCCGGGTCCGGGTTCTTTCTTCGCCCTGTACCAACCAGCTTTGTGTCGCGGCGGGGACCATCCATGCCCACGGGCAATGGATAGCGTGCCTGCCCAATAAGGTTCTGGTACGGGTGGAAGCTGAAGATGCGGCCGAAGAACTTGACGGTACGGCCTGGTAAACAGGAAGGCCCCCGGCGGCCCGGAGTTCCTCCTTTTCGGGATTCCGCCGTGGCGCTGTTAGGGGGGTGTTGCTTTTTTTTATCCACCCTGGAGTATATGATCCCCAAACCCTTTCCTTTTATGCGGATCGGCCTTGCCAATATGCCCCTGATAGTGGCGTTGGATATACTTTCCCTCAAAAAGTTTGCCCTGTTGGTTTTTATCAAGATCCTGGGCCAGAGCCTTATCACCGGGTCTCTTTTTTCCTATGTTTTTATTTTTTCCCTGGCGGGAACCCTCGCCTCCGGGACGGTGATGTACCTGCTTCGCCGCTGCCTGGGGGAGCGGCATATCGGTTTTATCGGGATCAGTACCGCCGGCGCGTTCCTCTCCAACGGCGTCCAATTAGCCCTGGCCAGGTTTTTTATCTTTGGTGAGGGGGTCAAATTTATCGCCCCCCCCCTTCTTGGGGCGGGGGTCCTGACGGGTATGGTCCTGGGCTTTTTTTGTGAAATTTTTATTGCCCGGTCGGTCTGGTACCGGACCCGCCGCGGCCCTTTGACGGAGGATGGGATAAATCCTCTCCCCCGGCAGGTCCCGCCCCCGGACCCATCTGACCGGGTGACGCCCCCCCCGGGGAATTCCGGCAGGAAAAAAGCCTTTCCGAATCAGGACCTTCTTGCCGCGGGGCTTATCATGATGACGGCCTTTCTTTTTAACCCCTCCCCCCTTACCCGGGTGATACAGTTTTTGCTGTTCGGCCTCTATGCCCGGCTTACGGGGAAAAAAATCTTCCCCCTGATCACCCTATGTGTCATGGCGGTCATAATTCTCGGTAACCTGCTGGTCCCCTACGGCAGGGTTTTAGCGGAATTCGGCCCCTTCCGCCTTACCCAGGGCAGCCTCCTTTCGGGGCTGCACAAGGCGGTTACCCTGGAAGGGCTCATCCTGTTATCCAAAGCGGCCATAGGATCGGACCTCCGCTTCCCCGGGACTTTCGGTTTCTTTATCGGCGAATCCTTCCGGCTTTTTGAGCGGCTCGCCGGACAAAGGGGCCGCGTCACCCGGAAACATTTTATCGAAGGCATTGACGCCCTGATGGTGGAATTAAGCGCCGAGGAGGAATCCGCCGCCGCTGACCCGCCGAAACCGGAGCCGGCCCGGAAACCGAAAAGGACCGTACCGGGGGCGCTGCTTTTGGCGGGAGCGGTGTTACTCACCCTGGCCCTGACCCTGATAGGTTTGGCCGGCGCCGGGGATCCGGCACGGCCGTAATTGGACTTGCGGAGGCCCCCTGGTTCCCGGACACGTCCGCGATTTTTGCCGGCAAACCCCGGTTTGCCGGATGCGAAGCGGGAAAAGCTGCCGCGCAAGGGATTGGAGGGGCGTGTTCTTTGCGCCCCGCGCAAAGAATGGAGCGGAGCGGAACCCCGGAAAGCCCGGTTTCCGGCGCAAAGCGCCGGAAATGCGCCCAAAATCACAGGGAAAATCTTTGTAAAGGTAAAATTACGGGTCCGCGCCAACCGGGTCTTGAAACCGGCTCAGATGCTCTGCCGCCGGACCCGCTCAAGCCCCTGGGAGGCCTCCGGGTAATCGGGGTTGAGCCGCAGGGCCCGCTCGTAGGCCTGTATCGCCGGAATATAATCGCCCACAGCCTCCCGGACCGACCCAAGGCGGTACCACCAGAGGGATATACCGGGGGCTAATTGCAGGGCCGTGGTATAGGCGATATCGGCATGGCGGAATCTCCCCTGGAGCCTGAAGGTTTCTCCGATGAAAAAATAGGCCGTGGAGGCCTGTTCCCCCTGGGGAAGCGAATTAACATACCGCTGCATAAAACTGAGGGACCGGGGGTAATCGTTGAGATAAAAATAGGCCTCTCCCATGGTTTCGATGATACGGTAATCGTTGGCGCTGATACGGAGGGCCTGTTCACCCCAACTGATGACTTCGTTAAACTTCCGCTGACGCCGTAAGGTCCAGGTGAGGATCGCATACGTATCCGGGGTAGCTTCGTTCCGGGAAATTTCATTCATACACATCCGTATCGCTTCGGCGTAATACCGCCCCGCTTCTTCCGTACGGTTCCCGGCTTCCAGATCCCGGCCGGTGCGGTAGTTTTGCAGGGCATCCCGGGAAACCCCGCCGGGGCCGGTCTGGGGAAAAACGAGGATATTGCTAACCATCATAAAAACAAGCAGCGGATAAAATTTCATAATACAACTATGCAACGGAAAAAACTTTTTTTCAATCAGGTAAGACCAGGGCAACGCATCGGAAAGACCACATTCACGGGACGCGGCCGGGATATACCCCGGCGTTCAAAAGACGGATGACCGATTTGTAGGAATTGAGCCGCCGCGGAGCGGCGCGTACGGGTCCGTGGCCCGATGGGTATTGAACCGGACCCCCGGATAAAAAAAGAGGCCGTTCCGGTCAAAACCGGAACGGCGCCTTCCCGGTACGTCTCTGTGGTAATCTTCAGCGCCGGAACCGCATATGCCGCAAAAAAATCATCCCTTTTGCGGTCCTCACGGCGCCCATAACATTACTGCAGAAGCTGGAGAACCGTTTGGCCCCTCTGGTTTGCCTGAGCCAGCATCGCGGTTCCCGCCTGGTTGAGGATCTGGTTCTTGGTAAAAGAAACCATCTCGTTCGCCATGTTGGTATCCCGGATGCGGGATTCGGAGGCTTGCAGATTTTCAGCCCCGATGTCGAGGCCGCGGACCGCGTGTTCCAGGCGGTTCTGGTAGGCGCCAAGATCAGCCCGTTGTTTGCTGATCTTTTTCAGCGCTTCGTCGAGGGTTCCAATGGCACGGTTGGCGCTGTCCGGTTCGGACAGCGAAAGAATCGTCTCGTCACCAATGTTACGGACCCCGAGGCCCTTAGCGGTCATGGTGCCGATAAATACCTGTTCCCGCTGATCCATGTTGGCGCCGATATGGAGCCACATAGAGGCGGTAACCACATTTTCGCCGATCTGGCGGCCGAACCGTCCGGTAAGCATATTCATACCGTTGAACTGGGCGTGGGACGCAATCCGGTCGACTTCGTCAATTAAGGCGGAGACTTCAACCTGGATATACATCCGGTCCTCGGCGGTATAAATACCGTTCGAAGACTGTACCGCCAGCTCACGGATACGCTGCATGATGTCCTGGGTTTCCTGGAGATAGCCTTCCGTGGTTTGAATGAATGAAATACCATTCTGGGCATTAAAAGACGCCATATTCAAACCCCGGATTTGACTCCGCATCTTCTCGGAAACAGCGAGCCCGGAAGCATCGTCACCGGCGCGGTTGATACGTAAGCCGCTCGACAGTTTCTCCATGTTTTTGTCCAGATAATTCTGGGTGACCTTGAGGGACCTGTCGGCAAACATCGCGCTTAGGTTGTGATTAATGATCATATACACTCCTTTGGCTTTTTCGGCGTCTCTCTATCACCTTATCGCTGATAGTAACCGTCCCCTGACGGTTTAGTCGCCGCGGCATCCTTGCCGTGATAAAACCGCACGGCGGTTTTATCTAGCGTCTTCCTTTCGGAAAACTATAAAAATAACGTGCCATGGAATTTTTCCGTAAGAAAAATTCCGAACCCTCAACCCGCCCGTCCCCGGAAGGGTGAGGGGGAACCATAGGTTCCACTCTGAACCGGTATACACGGAGGCCCGACGGGCACGGGTACTATCCGGTTTCATTATTAATATCGGTTTTTCTGAAATACGCTTTAGAGAAATTTAAAATATCTTACGGCGCCAGACCCAGGGCGGCTTCCAACTGGGCCCGGGGATCGAAGCGGGGGGTGAGGGTTTTTGCGGCGGCGATAAACCGGGGAAGATCCCCGCCGGAACGGCGGTACAGATCCTCAAGGTAATCACCCCCGGCGTAGTAGAGCCGGTAGAGTTCAAGGTACGCGTTGTTCACCGGTAGTTTGGAAAAACCCCGGTAATTGTCGCCGCGGAAAAGGGTCTCGTAATCTTTTTCAAACCGGGTTTGAGCGGCTTTGATTATGTCCGCTTTTTTTTGAAGTTTTTCATCCCTGCCGGCGGTACTTTGGTAGAGGGCGTCAAGTTCGGCAATCAGATCCCGGATAAAAGAGATAAACACGGCGTTATCCGCCTCCGAATCGATCATGGCCCGGTATTCCTCGGAATCAACGCCGAAGGTCCTTTCCATATAGAGCCGGGAGCCTTCACTGCCGACAAATTCCGCCAGTTCTTCGTTAAACTGGACATTACCCTTGAGGAATACGGTCGCGTGGAGGGTTTCATGGATGAGCAGGTCCGCAAGCCGGTTTACCGGATACCGGCGCATATAGGAATACAGGGGATCCGTAAACCAGCCCAGGGTACTAAAGGCGTCTACCCCCCGGACCCAGACATCCAGGCCCTTCTTCTGTAATTTTTTCCCCTCCCGGCGGGCATCGTCGGGGTTAAAAAAGCCCTTATAGGGGACCTTCCCGACCACGGGAAACCACCACTCATGGCGGGAAAAAGAATCCTCAGCCGAAGCGGAAACCACCGCGGCAAGATAATCCCGGTTTATATCCACATACCGGGTATAATTGGCGGTCTCCCGGAGGCCGAGTTCATCCTGGGCAAACCGGCGTATATCCCGGATCCGTTCCACAAAAACGCGGTTTTCCTC
>JAITKD010000211.1 GCA_031278575.1 Spirochaetaceae bacterium
GGAGGGCGATGTACTGCTGCCCCACCATACCGGTCGCGCCGAGTATTCCTACGGGGATTTTTCCCATATTTCCCTCCATGGATTTTATTCTAACAAAAATGAATTGTTTTGCCTATGGAAAAACCGGCCCAAAAACCGGCTTTTCTGCCGGCCTTAAGAAAACTGTTCCGAAAATTGACGTTTGGAAAACGGCTCACCGGTTTAAAAATTCATAAACCCGTGATTTTGTCCGGCTTTCGTTCATCATTTTTCTAAAAATTTCATAGGTCAACCGGGTGTCATACTCACTACCGTGCAGTTTGTTCATGTCCGGGGAAAGCCCGTAAAACGCCGCGGTTTCACTGAGCCGGGGGTATTTAAAGCCGCCGGTATACCGTCTGATTTTGACTATAGCGGTATTTTCCCGCATCGTACAAAAGCAGTGTTTCAGGGGGAAGGCAACAAACTTCCGGTCAAAGGCGATATTGTGGCCCACATAGTGGCGTACCCCGGTACAGAGGGTCTTAAAGTCCTTATCGTCGCAGAAATGTTCCGCGTATGGGGCGTTACCCCGTTTTTCACGGATCACCTCGTCGGTCAAGCCGTTAACCTCCAGAGCGGCGGGGTTTACCCGTTCCCCGTCTTTCCGGTAATAGAAACGGGTGAAGATTATTTCTATAGTATCGATATCCTTTCCGTTGTAAAGGGCTTTTATCGCCGTAATTGAAAGGACACTGGAATTTTTGTTTAACCCGTTGGTTTCCACGTCAAAAAACACAACCGGCTTCGGGGGATCTATGAGGACTTTGTTATCCATCGGTATACCGCCTTTGGTTTGCGGGGCGTATCTTTATTTCAGGCCGCCCTTTTGTATCCCCAGATCCTCCAGGACCCTGTAGAGGCGTTTCCCGTTTTCCGGGGAGAGGGGGCCCAGGGGAAGCCGGGCCGGTCCCCCGGGAAGGCCCGCCCAGGTCATGGCCGCCTTGATGGGGATGGGGTTGGTTTCGATAAAGGCCGTCTTGACCAGGGGCAGCAGGGCGTAATGAAGCCGCCGGCCTTCGGCAAAATCACCGGACTGACAGGCCCTGACCAGGGCCGCGATCCGGCCGGGGATCAGGTTGGAAACCACCGAGATGACCCCGTCCCCCCCCAGGGCCATCAGGGGCAGGGTGAGGGCGTCGTCCCCGGAAAGGACCGTGAATGCCCCCCCTTCGGCCTTCCGGGGTCCCGCCGTATCCCGGATGATGTCCCCGATCTGGGCCAGGTCCCCGGAGGCTTCCTTCACCCCGATGATGCCGGGGATTCGGGAAAGCCGTTCCATCAGGGCCGGGGAGATGTTCCGCCCGGTCCGGGAGGCGATGTTGTAAATGATCACCGGCAGTCCCCCCTCAACGGCGGCCGACTCAAAGTGCCGGAGGAGGCCCTCGTCATTGGGCTTGTTGTAATAAGGGGTAACCACCAGGGCGGCGTCGGCCCCCAGGTCCCTGGCCCGTTTGACGTATTTTACGGCGTATTTGGTGGAATTGGAACCGGCCCCGGCGATGACGGGGATCCGGCCCTTTACTTCCTCCACCGCGATCTTGAGGAGTTTTTCTTCCTCATCTTCCTCCAGGGTTGGGGTCTCGCCGGTAGTTCCCAGGGGGACCAGGCCGTCGATTCCTTCCCGCATCTGAAAACCGATGAGTTCCCTAAATCCGTCATAATCCACGTCCCCGTTTTCGCGCATGGGGGTAATAAGGGCCGTGTAGGCCCCTTGAAAAACTTTCATAACAGACTCCATAAAAAATTTATCCCCTGGATAAGGGGGGGGCTAAAATATCCTTAAGCACATCGTCCATGGTAAAAACTCCAAAGCGGGGAGAAGGGGCGTCCTGTCCCGGTCCGGTACCGAACAGGAGCCATTCCGCGGCCTGGATCGCCCCCCGGGCAAACCCTTCCCGGTTACGGGCGGTATGGGTTATTTCGATAGTATCCGCCGGGGAATCAAAAAAAAGGGAATGGATCCCCGGCATGGACCCGATCCGGAGGCTGGAAAAATGGAGTTCCTCAGGCCGGGGAGGACGATCCAGGGTCTCCCAGACCACGTGTGTTTTCCGGGTCATCCGGGCTAAAACCTGTTCTACCAGGATTTTGGCGGTTCCCGAAGGGCTGTCGGCCTTTTTATTATGGTGGCTTTCCAGCCCCCCCACATCGTATTCCGGGAAGGGATCCAAAACTTCCGCCGCATAGGCGGCAATACGGTAAAAAAGGTTAACCCCCAGGGAAAAATTGGAGGACCAAAGCAGGGAAGACCGGGCATCGTTTATTAGGTTAGTTACCTCCGGAAGCCGATCGTACCATCCGGTGGTACCCACCACCACCGGCAACTTCCGCCGGGCCAGGGCTTTAACGTTTTCCACGGTTTTATCCGGCATGGTAAATTCAATGGCCGCCTGGGCCTGATCCAAAACCCCGGCATTTTCCTCTCCTGCCTTATCCGGAAAAATCCTTAAAATGGGTATCCCCGATTGGGTTTTATCCTCCGCCGCATAGGGATCAACCACCGCCGTGATACGATGCCCCCGGTTCAAGGCTTCCTGTTCCAGCAGCCTTCCCATCTTGCCGTAACCGATAAGGGCGATATTCATGGCTTCTCCTTACCGGATTGGGTGTTTTCTTCAAAAAAAATCCGGTGTAACGCCCGCACGACCTCCGCCGCCTGGGTATCATTCACAATAAAACTGATGTTTACCTTACTGGCCCCCTGGGAAACCATCTGTACCGGTATACCCAGATCCGCACAGGCCCCAAAGGATTGGGCCAGGATCCCCGAGGACCGGCCCACATCCCCCACGAGGGTTACGATGGCCTTACCGGTCTTAATTTTTACCGCGGCAATCCGGGACAGGTCCTTTTTTAGACATTCCAAATCGTGGGCCGCGTCCAGGGTAAGGGAGATTGAAACTTCACTGGTGGCCACCATGTCCACGGAAATACGGTATTTGGCGAAGGCGGAAAAAACCTCTTCCAAAAAACCGTATTGCCCCAGCATCCGGGAGGAAACGATGTCCACCAGGGTTACATTTTTCCGGGAGGTAATGGCCTGGACCGGACCGGTCTTTTTGTCCAGGGCCGCGGTAATCCGGGTTCCCGGCGCCCCGGGGTTATAGGAATTTTTTACCAGGACCGGGGTTCCGGTCCTGCTGCAGGGCTGCATTGTCCGGGGGTGCAGTACCTGGGCGCCGAAGTAGGCCAGCTCCGCGGCCTCATCGTAGGTGACGGCTTCTACCGGAAAGGCCTGTTCGACCAGCCGGGGGTCCGCGGTTAGGATTCCGTCCACATCCTTCCAGACCTGGGCTTCCTCGGCGCCGCAGGCCGCCGCGATGGAGGTGGCGGAGAGATCCGACCCCCCCCGGCCCAGGGTGGTGATGTTCCCGTCCCGGTCCCGGGCGATAAAGCCGGTTACCACCGGCAGGGTTCCCCCTTCAATCAGGGGGGTGAGCGTCTGGGGGATCAGACTCCAGGAGTCGGGCAACAGCTCGGCGGAGGTAAAATTGGAGTCCGAAAGAAACCCCGCGTCCCAGGAATCCAGGGCCCGGGCATGGAGACCGATGGTTCTCAAATAGGCCGCCACGATCCGTACCGAAAGCCGCTCCCCAAAGGAAACAAGATAATCCTTGGTTCTCCCGGTGAGTTCCTTGATAAGGGATATGCCGACGAGGAGGTCCCGCAATTCCCCCAAAAGGGGGCGAATCTCTTCTGCTACCGGGGCGGTAAGGCCCAGTTCTTTTATGGTTTTTAGGTGGAGTTCCTCGATTTTATCCATGGATATTATCGCATCTTTCAAGGCCCTTTCCGCCGCTTCCAGGAGGTAATCCGTGGTATCCCCCATGGCGGAGAGTACCAAGACCGGTTTTCGGGGCAGTTCGGCCTTTACCAGATCCGACACATACCGGATCCGTTCCGCGTTTGCTACGGAACTGCCCCCGAATTTCATTACGATCATCAATAATCCTCCGTACTGACGTTTTGAAACAACCTCCAGTAATGCTCTTTTCAGCTTATCAGGAACCGGGGGGATATTCAATAGAGCGAAATTTTACACGATTTTCAGGACTTTTAACAAAAATCGTGAAATGTGTTAATATAAAGTTCCGTGAAACATCTGTCCGTCCTGATAAAACCGGCCTCATCCCTCTGCAATATGCGCTGCGCCTACTGTTTTTACGCGGATATCAGCGGACACCGGTCGGCAGCGTCCTATGGAATCATGGCCCCCGGCGTCAGGCAGGCCGTCCTGGAAAACATTGTCCGGGATTTGGAGGACCGGGACGAGATCACCCTGGCCTTTCAG
>JAITKD010000045.1 GCA_031278575.1 Spirochaetaceae bacterium
TAGGGGGCCAGGGCCACATAGGCGTTGCAGCGGATCAGGCTTTCCAGGGAATTTTCCCGGGGAATAGCGGGGATGATCCCCAAATACTGAATCCGCCTTCGTAAACCGGAAAGAAACACCTCCGCCTCTTCGGCTATTTCAAAATCCGGGGCTGTCCTGATCCGCAGGGACGGCATTCCCGCCCGGGAATAGTCCATGTAAGTTCCCTGGGGCCCGTGGATAAGGCGGCCCGCGTCTTCCTCCAGCCGTATTTCGGTAATATGAACCCGTTTTTTCCGGCGGTGAAAATGAATGTCCATGGTCCCGCCGCCCAATTTGATCGAAAGCCGGGAAAGGGAAGCAACGGGTTTTCCCGCCGAAATCTCCGGGAGAACGGGGGCGCTGAGGTTCCGTTCGTAAGGAACTTCCCGGCAAACGCCGCCTCCCAGGCCGCGGATAAGCAGACAGGCTTTCCGGGCGGCCAGGGGGTTCAGGACGGGCAAACTCCCCGGCTCTTCCCGGCAAACCGGACAGGAAACATCCGGGCCGCAGGAACAGAAGGTCTTAACCCCGGTGAGCAGTAATATGCGAATTTCCAGTGAAATATAAGATTTATACAATGTTTTTCCCCTTATTCGCCGGTATTACGAAAAAAAAGAATAGCAAATTTACTCTTCTGACTGTATAATAAATATTCCAGAGAGGCAATTCTAAAAAACCCGGATTTGACTTTTTAGGGATCCTGGAGTAATCTCGACTGGTGACAAGGAGTATAGGTGACAAAACGCGATTTCCCCAAGATCCACTTTTATGATCAAGATTTTGTTGATATATATGATAAAACATGGGCATGGATTCAGGATTGCTGGAAAACGGGGGAGGAAAAAACCGCCATAGGGGGGAAATTTTTCTCCTATCCCGGTTCTCCCCTGGTTCTTCAGTCGGATGCTATTTTTTCATCCTTTTTTTTGGTCTATTCGAACCGTATTTACCAGGCCCATACGACCCTGGATGTCTTTTATGAACGGCAGGAACCGAACGGGGCTATCCGCTCGGCTTACCATATTGAGACCGGAACGCCGGCGGTGGAAAAGGATAATCCCGAAGGGCTGGGAATTCCCCTGTTCGCCTGGGCGGAATACAATCTTTACCATAAGTCGGCGAACAAAAAGCGGGTCAAAGACATCCTTCCCATCCTCCACAAATATTCGGAGTGGGTAGATTTGGTGTTTAAAAAACCCAACGGCCTGTACCGGGTGCCCCTTTCGGTAACGGGGATGATCAATGCTCCCCGGGAAGACGCATATTACGCCATGGATTTTAATACCATGATGGCGATCAACGTTCTGTATATGTCGGCCCTGGCGGATATTCTCAACGACAAGGAATCGAGTTTTCAGTATAAACGGCAGTATTTTTCCCTGAAAACCCGGATCAACTCCCTCATGTGGGACCCTGAAGACGGGTTTTACCACGACATTGATAAAGACGAAAAACGGATTCCCGTAAAAACCATCGCCGGGTACTGGCCCCTGCTGGCGGAGATCCCCAACGACGACAAGGCGGAGCGGATCATTGAAAAACTCTCGGACCCTGATTTTTTCGGCTCCCCCCCCCCTTTCCCTTCCCTGGCGGTGAATGAAACGGCCTTTGACGAAAACGGCCGGGGCTACCGGGGTTCGGTGTATCCCCATCTGACCTTTATGGTGATTAAGGGGCTGGAACGGTACCAGCGCTGGGAACTGGCCCGGGAGTGCGCCATCCGCCACCTCTATTTTGTCCTGGACTCCATGAGCCCAGACGGGGATCACCACAAGGGCAACCTCTGGGAAGCCTACCTCCCCCTCAAGGAGGGGCCCGCCCGCTGGCCCGGAAAGGCCGATTTTCCCCGGCCCCAGTACCTTACCTACGACGCCCTTTCCACCATCTGCCTGACCATCGAAAATATCGTGGGCCTTTTTATTTCCCTGCCCCGGAAAACCGTGGACTGGATCATCCCCAACCTGGAGATCATGGGGGTGGAAAACCTCTCCCTGAAAAAAAACATGATCACCATCCTTTCCAACAAAAGCGGCCGGGGCTGGGAAATCCACATGGAAAGCGAAAAACTTTATTATTTTACTATTAATATTCTGGGGAAAAAGAAAAAAACCCTGCCCATCCCCTCGGGGAACTGTTCGATGCTGATAGACAAACTGTGACCCGCCGTTGAGCTTTATGGAGTGAATCCGGGGGCTTTCGCCATTGACCCTTTTTCCCTATCCTCCGATAATTAAATTCTCATGGAAAGCCGTCTTGTCGCCGTTTTAGAAATAGGTTCCACTGGTATCAGGCTCCTGGTGGCGGAAATGAGCCCCGGCGGTTTGTGGCGGGTGGTGGACCGGGCGGGCAAGCCGGTAGCCCTGGGACGGGACGTGTTTACCTCCGGGGAGGTGTCGGGGGAATCGTTCCTGGAATGTCTTTTGGTGCTGCGGAATTACCGGGAACTTTTGCAGGGCTGGGGCATAGAGAGCGAAAACACCCACATTATCGCCACCAGCGCCCTCCGGGTTGCCCGGAACCGGGACGTGTTTGTTGACCGGGTCCGCCACGAAACGGGGTTTCGCCTTTCCATTGTGGAAGGAATCGAAGAAAACCGGCTTATGTACCTGGCGGTCCGGTTTGCCCTGAAACAGGACTTCCCCCTTTTCTGGCGGGCCAATTCCATGATCATTGATATAGGGGGAGGTTCCACGGAGATTATGCTGCTCCGCCGGGGGCAGATGGTGGCGGCCCACAGCCTGAAAATGGGAACCATCCTCATTGACCAGCAGTCCCGCCTTGGCCTGGGCTGGTCCCTGGAACGGTATCTGAATGAAAATATCCGAAATACCGCGGGGCTTTTAAGCGCCGAGCTGGATCTGGCCCATGTACGGACTTTTGTGGCCGCCAGTTCCGATGCCCGGCTGGCTTCGGAACTGGCCGGGTTTGAACTGAACGAAAACTGCCGGATCATCGAACGGAAAGCCTTTATCAATTTTGCCGAACAGATTCGGAATTACAGCATTGAGGAATGTGTGCAGAAACTCAATATCCCCTT
The DNA here is from genome assembly GCA_031278575.1 of Spirochaetaceae bacterium. Taxonomy (GTDB): domain Bacteria; phylum Spirochaetota; class Spirochaetia; order Treponematales; family Breznakiellaceae; genus JAIRMO01. Next base: position 3,059 of record JAITKD010000045.1, read on the forward strand.
TGCCGAGGCCGAAGGGTTTATTCCGGGCATTCTGGTATATAAAATATTTCTTGAACAGACCGACGCCGCCCGGGTGGTGGTGCCCCTGGTTTCTATCCGGGAAGGGTTTCTTATCGATCTTGCCCGGGGGGTAGACCCGGAAGTCCAGGAGGAATTTTTTTCCCAGATTATCGCCTCGGTGGTCAACCTGGGGCGGAAGTACCATTACGATGAAGCCCACAGCCGGCATGTGGCGAATCTCTGCATGGTGCTTTTTGACGCCCTGAGCCGGGAACACGGCATGAACCGCCGGGAACGGATGATGCTGGAAACCGCGGCGATCCTCCACGACATCGGTATGTACATCAAGGGATCGGGACACCACAAACACGGCCAATACATCGTCGCCAATTCGGAGATCTTCGGCCTCCACCGGGAAGAACTGGACATCATCGCCAACGTGATCCGGTATCACCGGGGCGATCCTCCCGCCCATGGGGATATTGAGTACATCACCCTCCAGCGGGAAGAACGGATTCTGGTCCTCAAGATGGCTTCGATCCTGCGGGTGGCGGACGCTCTGGACCGGGGCCATACCCAGCAGATAAAAAACATCACCCTGGAGCGGCGATCCCAAACGCTGCTGATCCATGCCGGGGGGGTTCACGATCTTTCCCTGGAACGGATCGGCATTGAACAAAAGGCGGACCTGTTTCAGGATGTATTTGGCTATAAAGTTATGTTATATTAAAACGGGGTCTTGTGGTGGCTGGCGGCGTATATTTTAACCGGGATCTTTCGTGGATCGATTTTAACCGGCGGGTGCTGGAAGAGGGGCTGAGAAAAGATCTGGCCCCCCTGGAACGGTTCCGGTTTCTTTCCATCGTTTCTTCCAATTTTGATGAATTTTTTATGGTCCGGGTAGCGGCGATGAAACAGGCCCAGCGGGCCGGGGGAAATACCGCCGACCCGTCGGGTTTAAGCCCCGCGGAACAACTCAAGGGGGTTTCCGAAAAGGTCAGGGACATCATCAGCCGTCAGTACCGGTGCCTCATGGACGAGGTGTTTCCCGATCTTGCCCGGCGGGGCCTTGAACTAGTACGCCCCGGTTGTTACACCCCTTCCCGGATGGAGTATCTGGAATCCTTTTTTATGACCCGGATCTATCCGGTTTTAACCCCCTTGCGGATTGAAGACAACAGCCCCCTGCCTTCCATAAACAGCTTTTCCCTGAACGCCGCGTTTCTCCTGACCCCGAAAAACACGGAACCGGCGGAGGCGGAAGACCCTGGTGAGCATATCGCCATGGCGCAGATTCCCCCGGCCCTGGAACGGATTATCTGGCTTCCCCCGGAGGCCGGTTCCCGGGGGGCCAATCCCGGAGACGGTTATCCCGGGGAACCGGGGCGCGGGGAAGAACCAACCCCAAAAACCACCCAATGGGCCCTGCTGGAGGATGTGCTGATGACCTGGGGGGGGGCCCTGTTTCCCGGCCTCCAGGTGAAGGAGCGTATGCTTTTTAAGGTCAACCGGGACGCGGATTTTTCGGTGGATGAAAAACGGGACGAGGATTTTATTGAGGCCATGGCGGAAGTTCTGGAAGACCGGGAACGATCCCGGGCGGTAAGGATGGTTTATTCGCCGGGAAGCGCCCGGCTCCGGGACGAACTGGCCCGGCGTCTTTCCCTGGAGGAGGATGACCTTTACTGTATCGACGGCCCCTTTAATCTCGGGCCCCTGCTTGATTTGGTAAATGTCCAGGGGTTTGACCAGCTTCGGGAAAAACCCTGGAAAATCTACCCCGGCGCCGCTTTTCACGAGGAAAAATCCGTTTGGGACCGGATAAGCCAGGGGGATGTGATACTCCGGCTGCCTTATCAGTCCTTTGATCCGGTGGTCCGGTTTTTTCAGGATGCCGCCGCGGACCCCCAGGTTGTTTCCATTAAAACCGCCCTGTACCGGACCAGCGGAAATTCGCCGGTGGTCCGGGCCCTGGAACAGGCCGCCCTGAACGGCAAACACGTCACCGCCCTGGTGGAACTCAAGGCCCGTTTTGATGAGGGAC
>JAITKD010000047.1 GCA_031278575.1 Spirochaetaceae bacterium
GGTATGCCTCCGGTCAAGCCCGTACATTCGGCCCTTCCCGCCGGCGGGGCATACGGGGGTGTCCCGGTAAAGACAATGCCTTTGTCCCGGAATTTTCCCCTTGCTGATTCTTTTTTCCGGTAGTAAACTGAAACTAGAAGTTTTCTATAGGGGATGTACATGCAATTCAGGTCTACCCAATCAAATGATTCTCTGGTTTCTTTTAAAGACGCGGTACTCCGCTGCCTGCCTTCGGGGGGAGGGCTTTATGTTCCGGCATCGGCGGCGGATATGCGGCAGTTCTTTTTATATATGGATATCAATACCAGTTACCCGGAGCTGGTCGCGACGGTGGCCCCGGGGCTGCTTCAAGGTGAATTGAACCCCTTTTCCGCGTCCCGAGTGGCGGAAAGCGCCTTTGATTTTGAACCGGAGTTACAACAACTGGATGACCGCTTATCGATATTAAACCTTTATAACGGCCCTACCGGGGTTTTTAAGGATTTTGGGATTGCCTTTCTCGCGGCGGTTATGGAAGAACTCATTAAAAACAACGGCTTTGCCATGATTTTATCCGCCGCCAAAGGGGATACCGGGGTCAGTATCGCCCAGGCCTTTTACAAACGCCGCGGAATTATTTCGGTGATCCTCTACCCCTCAGGGCCGATCAGCGGTCTGGATCCCGCGTCTTTTATCCAAAACGGAGGAAATATTATTCCGATTCAGATCAGAGGGACCTTTGACGACTGCCAGCGCCTGGTTACGGAAGCCATTAACGACCGGCCCTTTGCGGAACGGTACGGTATAACCAGCGCCAACGCGATAAACGTGGGCCGTTTGCTGCCCCAGGCGTTTTATTATTTGTACGCCTTTATTAAGGTCAAACAGTACCTGGAGGAAGATCTGATCTTCAGCGTACCCTGCGGTAATTTTGGTAATTTGATCGCCGGGCTCTACGCGTGGAAATTCGGAATACCCGTAAGCGGATTTATCGCCGCCATGAACGCCAATAATGCCTTTGGCGACTATATCAAGGGGAAAGACTACTGTCCTCATCCGCTGATCGCCACCAATTCCCCCGCTTTGGACGTAAGCCAGCCCTCGAACTACAAAAGACTCGCGGCTTTTTATCAAGAAGCGCCGGCGGTTATGCGGAACATGGTATATCCTGAATCGGTAGACGATAGGGCGACCCTAGAGGCCATGGGGAGGGCCTGGAAACAGCACAACCTGATCCTCGATCCCCATGGCGCGGTAGCTTATGCCGCCGCGGAACGGTACATCAAATCCAGGGACGACTTTTACGGCCATGTGGTCATCCTCGCCACGGGCCATCCGGTAAAACAGGCCGAGTTGGTTTCAGAAGTCATCGGCCGGAAACTTGAAATTCCGGAAAAATTCAGGAAACTCCAGCTTAAAATAGACCCGGCGGCCGTCATTGCCCCCCAGCTTGACGCGCTGCAGGGCGCTATTGCGAGCTGCGTCTAGCAGATTGAAGCCCCGGTTCCGCACGGCGGGATAGTCTGTCAAAAAAGCCTTCTACATTCAAGGTAAAAACGCTTTTCTACGGCTTCCCCCATGGAAAAACTCTTTCGGGGAAGGGGCCCTGAACGGGCCACGGTCTCAAAGAGGCCCCGTTTTTCTATCGGAGGGAGGAGGATCCCCACCGCCGGGGCCGCCGCGGTGGAAGCGCCGGCAATAGAGAAAAGCTCCTCCTCCCCGTGGATATAGTCTATGGATACGGCGGGCCCGTCCCGGTCCGGTCCGGGGGCTTTTTTGCTGAGGATCAGGGCGTCCAGGAGGGGCTGGAGGCTGTTCGTGGCAAGCCCCGGAGCTTCCGATTCTATCAGGGTGAGGTCTTTCCCGGCCATAAGGCCCAGGCGGTTTTTAGCGGCTCCCCTTTCCCCTACCAGCCGGGAAAGTTCCCCCCGGTCCGCCGCGGCCCGGCTTGAGAAACCCGGCAAAACGGAGAGGGCCCGGAGGATCTCCCCGGGGGGTATTCCAAAAATCATCCGGTGAATAGGCTCAAACCCTATCCCCGGATCGTAGATATTTTCCACCTCCACCAAAGCCCACCGGGCGGGATGGTCCGCGAGGCCGCCCTCCCCCGTATGCTCCTGTTTGTAATCCTCCCAGACGGTCTTGGCGGTGGCCAGGGAATGGTTGCCGTCCCCAACGGCAAAAAGGAAGGGCGCCGGGTCTTCCCGGCCGTAGCGGGTTCCGGCCCGCCGGGCCAGGGACTCAAGCCCACGGGCAAGGAAATCCCCCTCCGCTTCCCCATCCAGAAACCAGCCCTGGATACTGCCGGAATCCAGCATCAGGGGAGTCCGGTAGACGGGGGGGCTCCGCCGGGCCCGCTCTCCCAGGCCGGGGAGGAGGGTATCCTCCTCATCATCAATAAGGAGGAGGATATGGGGAATTTCCAGGGGCGCTCCCCGGCGGATCGCCACCCGTGGGGGAAGCCGTTCCGGTACGGTCCCCTCGGTGGTTCTGATAAGCCGCCGGGAATCGGGGGTCCAATCGTACTGTTCCAGGTCTACCGCAAGGACGATCCCCCGCCGGCAGGGATGGAAGGGGGTGGCCCGCTCGATATACACACAACCCCGCCGGGGGGGGGCCAAGACGCCCTTCACGAGGTTATCGGTCATGGCGGTATGGATACGGCGGATCCGTTCCTCCCGGCCGCTATCCTGAAGGTACGCCTCGGGAAAAATCATAGACAACGTAGACGGGGCATTCCCCACATGGGCCGCCGCCGCCTCCCAATAGGCCCTGTTTTGGGTGAATTGATCGCAGGCGATTACCGCCCACCGTTCCAGATCCACCCCGGGCTTGGGAAAAAGTATTTCGGGAATGACAACGCCCAAACCATTGAGCCTTTGGTGTATATCTTCCATAAAAAGGCCCTCCTGCCCTCGGAATACCCCTATTATACCGGTCCCGGGCTGCTATGGGAATAGGACCGCCGGTATTCAGGATGAGCGCGGAGAAAAAGGAGGAGGGGGGGGACGGGGTTGTTGTTCTATAAGGATTTTTCCAGGTAATTTGGGCGCATTTCCGGCCCTTCCGGGGTTCCGCCAGGCGCCCCCCTTGGGTTGCCCCTCCATTCCCTTCGGGA
>JAITKD010000079.1 GCA_031278575.1 Spirochaetaceae bacterium
TCACCCGGCACCAGCCCCTCGCTGATGCCGCCCTTGAGAATTTCTAGCTATGGTTAGAATTCTTATTATGAGGCAACGGCCTTTTGGGTTAGATTTTATTTTGAGGCATTACGGCCGCCGCAGTGAGACATCGAAAATGTAACCCAAATCAACATACTTCCGGGAGGAACCGGAGGTCAAAATGGGGTTACCCATGAACGAACGAAAAGCGGTAACACGGGAAACCAGCGGGGAGTACCACAAGGCAGGCAAGAAAGAAAAGGGCCTGATACTGGACCAGTACGTCCGGCTCACCGGATATAACCGGAAGTACGCCCTCCGGGTCCTGTCAACGTCTCCCGCCAAAACCGAAACCGAAAAACCGACTGGGCAAACCGCTCTACACCGGGGAAACCGTTGCCCGCATCGAAACCATCCGGCGGTTTTACTGGTATACGTGTGGAACCTATCTGGCGGAACGCATCAGACAAAATAGTGACTTCCTCACGGCAAGCCGCACACCGGACTTCCCCATCACCCCCGCACTACGCGCCCCGTTGCAGGCCATATCCGGACGGCAAATAGACCGTCTCCTCAAGCCGGTCAAGGGCGCCATGCGGCTACGGGCGCTATGACACCCGGGAAGAACTCGTCCTCAATCGCGTCTACCGGTTCCTGTGCCCCCTTGCCAACTTTTTCATCCCCAACAAGAAGCTTTTACGCAAGACCAGAATCGGTTCCAAGACGGTCAAGGTTTATGACAAAGCCTTAAAAACGCCCTACCAGCGGCTCATGGAATCTTCTGTGACAGAGCAGGAGAAGGCCGGGCTCTCCGACCAGCGGGCATTGCTGAACCCGGTCGAATTGCGGTATAACCTTAACCAGGCCATCGACAACCTTTTGGCTGTCCACAAGGCTAAAGTTACCTTTTCTAAATGTCTTACCCAAAAGGTTTCGGTTGCTTTTTGAAATGTCTCATCACGGGTTTTTTCCCGGTCATTTGTTTAATAATCCGGCAATCGGAGACACCCCGCGCGAAGGCTTTACCCAAAAAGCCCTTTTGTGTTATAATGAAATGGTGGTTTCAAGATGGCAAATTTTGAAACCGGTTCAGATAATTTAGGCCCTGTAGCTCAATGGATAGAGCGGCTCCCTCCTAAGGAGTAGGTTGACGGTTCGATTCCGCCTAGGGTCAAATCGAAAAATTGAAAAAAGCCCCTGGGCTTCCCCTTTTCCCTTCTGAATGGTGGTTATGTCCGTCTGTTTAATCAGCCGGTTTTTTCCTCCTGCGTTTTTAATCCCACGCTAGAACTGTCTCTACCCCCCCTGCATGGTAAGGTAAATCTTCACCGTTTTCCGGTCTTAACGGTTCTTCTTCTCAGCGCTTTGCATTTCTTATCGTAAGGGTAGATGATAGCACTTTGACGATTACATTTATGGAGTTTCACATCGCGAAACTCCACCGGGGGGATAAAGCACGGAAACAGCCCCCTCTATAAGACAAACGGGGGATATGGTTATTTTGACCGCTTAAACAAACGGTATACCACCAGGAGCATCTTATAATAAAAATAGGGGAAAATTCTAAAAAACCGCAGGGGATTCTGAAAACAATACCCTATCCCCTCAAAACCCCGGTCAAAAACCGTGCGGGAGGGACGTTGTTTCCGCTCCGCAAACACGTCAAAGAGATCGCTGCACCATAACCGCAGGCCGGAATTGAGCATAGTGTTGTTCCGGGCAATCCACCGTTCCTCGCCGTGAACCCCCTTGCCTATCAGGAGCAGGGAGGGGGACGCCTTCCGTATGGCCTGCAGCAGGGTTACCTCCTCGTTCCGCTTAAAAGAGCCCCGATAACGGCCGACCACCCGCAATTTGGGGAAAGTCTGGCGGATGTTTTTTTCAGCTTTACCGAGGATCCGCGGCGTTCCCCCCAAAAGGTACAGGGAATACTCCCGGTCTTCCAGGATGGTCAAGAGGCGGATGACAAAATCAAAGGGCATATACCGTACCGGGATCTTACCGGTCAAAAACCGGGCTCCCCGGATGAGGCTTTTTGAGATGGGAATGACCAGGGCCGCCCCCAGCACAAAGGAGCGGTATTCCCCGCTTCTCCGGGCCCGGAGCAAATCCCAAAGGGAAAGCAATACGATATTTTTCCCCTTGCCGGATTTCAGATGGTCGTAAATTACCTCCGCAATCCGGTCTTCGGGAACTATGTCCAGGGGGACCCGTAACAGCTTGATCCGCTCTATGGGTTTGATTTCAGCATCCACGAGGTTCTCTCCAAAAGAATGGTACGTACCGCGGCGGCAGCGTACAGGGCCGCGGTTTCGACCCTAAAAATAGTATTTCCGATAACCATAGGCTTAAACCCATGGGCAAGAAACCGGGCGGCCTCCCCGGGAGAAAATCCCCCCTCGGGGCCCACCGCCAGTACCACCAATTCGGGGTCCGCGCTCAGATACCCGTGGAGGGTTCCCCCCGCAAGGGGGTCCTGATGGAACAGCAGCCCCAGGGTACGGGGGTATTGATCCCGAAGGCCCTGCCAATAATCCCAAAGCGCCTCTTCCGTACAAGGCGACCGAACCGTTGTGGGAACCGCGGAACCGCTCTGCTGCCGGGCTTCTTTGAGGATCCGCTGCCAGCGGTCCCGCTTTTCATCCCCCGCCGCCCCTGTCCGGGGGACGGCAAATTCCGAACAAAAGGGAACCACCTCCCGCAGCCCCCCCTCGGCGGCCTGCCGGAGGATGAGGTCCATCTTGGCCCCCTTGGGCAGGGCCTGAAAAAGTACGAGGGGCGGCCCCGGAAACTCCCCCGGAGTTTCCGGCTGTTCAAGGCACACCCCGGTGAGGCGGCCCTTTTCCACGGAACACACCCGGACCAGGGCCGCTTCCCCCGAAGGCAGCCGGGCGTTAAACAAAGCCCCCGGGGAAAAACGCCGGACATTCACCAGATAATGGTAATCCTCACCGGACAAACGGATCCTCCCCCGCTTATCCGGTGGGGCCGACAGGATAAACTGCTTCATGATCAAAAAACACCGGGATTACGAAACCCGGGCATCCTCCATAACCGCCTCCTCCTGAAGGTCCTTGAGCGTTTTAGTGGTCTGCATCAGCCGGCCGTAATTCCCATTCCGCAGGATATTCACCGCTTCCTGGAGTTGCACGTCGTATTCCAAATCGTAGACCGGCGCTATGACGGTCCGGTTTTGTTCATCCCTCACGAGCCGGCGGAGCAGGGCCAGGTCAAGCTGATATTCTTCGTGCAGCCGGCGGACAAAGGCGTCCAGCGCCGCGGGGGCCGCCTGGGGATTATCCTTCACAAAGGCGGGGATCCGGTTTTCCATGATGAGGGCATTGAGTTTTTCCGCATCCTCATCGGAAAATTCCGGGAACAGTACCTCCCGGTCCGGGGGTATGCCGATTTTATCGATATTCACCTCGCTGGGGGTATAATACCGGGCGGTGGTTATCTTAAATCCCGCCTTTTCCAGGGGATATACCTGCTGAACCGACCCTTTCCCAAAGGATTTTTCCCCCACCAGGTAGGCCCGGCCCCGGTCCTTTAGGGCCCCCGCCACAATCTCCGAGGCCGAGGCGGAACCCCGGTTGATCAGGGTGACGATGGGCATGGTCAGGGGTATCGCCGTGGCCTTCCGGGCATTGAATACGGCGTTTTCCCCGTCGATTCGGGATCGGGTGGAAACCACCACCCCCCCGTCGATGAAAAGATCGCAGACGCCCACCGCGGACTGGAGGAGCCCTCCGTAGTTGTTCCTCAGATCGACCACTAAACTCCGGGCGTTTTCTTTCTTGAAATGCTCCAGCGCCTCCCGGGTCCGATCCACGGTCATGGGGGTAAAGGTGATGATCCGCACGTAGCCGATATCCCCAATCATGGCGTATTTTACCGTGGGTACTTCAATGACCGCCCTGACAAGGGTTACGGGGAATTCGAGTTTCTCCCCCCGGCGGATGACCAGGTTGACCGCTACCCCCGGAACGCCCCGGAGCCGGGCCAGGACTTCGTCCATAGTCAATACATCGGTAAATTCATCGTTGATTTTGATGATGAGATCCCCGGGACTTATCCCGGACCGCCACCCCGGCGTATCCTCAATGGGGGAAGCCACTTCCACATAGGGCGGTTTGCCCCCGGCTTGCTCCCCCACGGGTTTGGATATGTAAAGCCCCACCCCGCCGAAACTCCCCTGGGTGGTTTCGTTAAGGCTGGACATTTCTTTTTCCGGGAGAAAGGAGGAATAGGGGTCCCCCAGGGCGTTAAACATACCGGACATAGCCCCTTCAAAAAGCACCTGGGGATCCACTTCTTCCACATAATGCCGATCAATAAAATCAAAAATATTCTGAATAATCGACGCATATCGGCGGACGCCTTGATCCCGTTCCTGGGCTTCCGCATTGGGTACTGACGCAAGCACAAAAATCATACAAAAGCTTAAAGTGGAAATCAGCCAAAGTAACGAAAGGGGCGGTTTCCCCTTGGGAAGACGGACCATTATTTCTTTCATTATTTTATTGTAGAGAAGTGTACGGATTTGTCAATGCGCCTTTGCAAAATTATCGGTTCGCCGCTAAACGTAACCCGCAATTCAGGTTTTACCCGGTTCATGACAGACCTCTCCCCTGAGCGTTTCCGGCTTGGGGCGGGAAAGAAGGCTGATACGGAACCCCGGGCGGATTAGCGCCGTTTATCCGGGCGCCGGGGCGGGGAGAAGGGGGAATATGCGGGAAAAAGCGGCTTGGATCGCCGTTTCCCCATACCGGGGTCTGACCCCAGGGTCCGTACACCGGGGTCTGACCCCAGGGTCCGAATCCCCCCGCCCAGCCCCGGCCTCTTCCTCCTCCGGCGGCTCCCCCTCCAGTATCCACGACCCGTACCGGTCCCCCCAGATATGCCCGATCCGGCCGTCCAGACGGTTGTACCGTTGGGCGAACACCTGTTT
>JAITKD010000148.1 GCA_031278575.1 Spirochaetaceae bacterium
CTAGCGGGGAACAATCTCCAGGACCTTTTTTTTGGCGCCGTTCTGGATCTCAAAAAGATACAGCGGCTTGTTCCAGGCATAGCCGTGGCTGTTGCTCCAGGTAAACTGAATGCCTTCAAAGTTCCTGATTTCGTTACAGAAGTCCCGGATCAGGAGCCGTTCCTCCGCCCGCCGGGAAGGATTGCCGGTAACGCCGGTTTCTTCAATCGCCCGTTTGATCATGTACACCGCGTCGTAGTAGTTGGGGGACAGGCTGGGAGGCTCGGAGCCGTTGTAGGCGGCCTTGTAGGCGGCCCGGAAGGCGTCCCACCGGGGGTTGGACAGGTTGGGATCCACGTAGTTGTAGATCATGACCCCGTTGATGTTGCTCCCCCCCACGGAGTACAGTTCGGGGGAATCGCCGGAGGAGAAGATGAGGAGGTTGGACATTTTGTTCCAGCCCCGGGACTTCAACTCGGAAATGATATTGGGGATCTTCTGGCCGTTACAGGCGAAGATGATCGCGTCAGGGTTCTGCTGAATGGCGCTGACCGCCAGGGGGCCAAAGGTTACCGCATCGGTAGGAACGTCCACTTGGCGCAGCAGGGTAGCGCCGGCGTCGGTTACGCCCTTGTCGTGGCCCTTGGCCATACCGGCCCATACCCCGTAATTTTCGACAAACTGGACGACCCGGGTGGCGCCGATATGGTTAATCCAGCCTTCGACGATAGGGGCCAGCCGCTCAATGGTGGGGGGGAACCAGCTTATGGCCCAGGGGTAGAAGTCCGCCACGTATTCATAGGAGGTGGTGGCGGTGAAAGAATAGATCCCCTCTTCCGCGGCCAGGGGTACGGCGGCCAGGATGATCGCCTCGGGGACGGGGCCCATAACTACCAGGGCGCTGTCCAGGAGCTTGGACATTTCGGTAACCCCCGCGGCGGGCTCCATGGTCGTGTCGATCCCCACGATCCGGACCGGCTTTCCGGCGATTCCCCCGGCGGCGTTGATCTCCTCGGCGGCCCTATCGGCGCCCCACTGGAGATACCCGCCGATGGAAGCAATGGGCCCGGTGAGGATGTTGAGAAAGGGAATTTCCCATTGGTCAACAACAACGCCGCTTTCTTTTTTACCGCCGGCGGAAATCCCCAGCGTTACGGCGAGTAGAAGCGCACAGCTAACAACCAGTTTCTTGTTCATTCTCTCCTCCAAAAACATTTTTTCTGTCAGGATATTCCGGACAGGGGTATTTCACCGCCCTAAGGCGAAAAATTACCGGACCAAGGTTCCTTATTATAAAGGGTTTCCCCTCTTTTAGGAAGTCTTTTTTACAAAAAAACGCCGAACCCTGCGTAATAAGGGCCGGGTAATGATCCCCTCACTCTTGAGCATGAGGATGGCGATGAGGATCACCGCGTAAAACACGTTTTTCCAAACCTGAAGGCTTTCGGGGATGATCAGGGGAACCCCCCAGAGTATGGGCGCCGCCAGGAGGGGGCCCCACTGGGTGGTGTAGCCCCCCACAAAAAGCATGGTCATAAAAAGCCCGACATTGTGAAAGGTGATAAAACTGGGGCTGATGGCCCGCAGGGTATAGAGGTACAGAATCCCCGCCAATCCCCCCAGGGCGCTGGAACTGGTCTGCAGCAGGATCCCCATTTTTTTCACATTGACCCCCAGGGAAACCGCCAGGTCCCGGTCAATAAAAATCGAGGAAGCCGCCCGGCCGAGTTTGGAACGGTCAAAGCGGAAGATTAAAAATCCCACCAGGAGGACAAAAAAATAGACCAGGATCACCATAAAAAGCCGGTTGTCCGCGGCGGAAAGGCCCTCGATAACCCGGGGCACCCGGAACATACCGAAGGTCCGGCCCAGGGCGGTGGTATTTTCCGCCACCGCTTTGGTCAGGTACATAAAGGTAAAACCGACAATAACCACGGCGAAACAGGGGGCGTCCCCAATGGCCAGGGAAACCAAAAAACCCAAAAGGGCCGAAAGCAGGACCCCGCAGAGGAGGATCGCGAAAAAGGGCCAGTGGAGATTCAAATTGATCGCCGACTGCACCTGGGAACCCGAAACCACGGCGCCGGAAAAAACCGCCCCAAAATAGGCGGAGATCACCATGTTGGCGATCATCATAAAATGGAGCTGCCCCATCCGGTAGGGAAGGTAAATAGCCCAGGTACAGAGGATAAAGATCCCGGTAATGGTCAGATAATTGGCTAATGCGGCGGACACCAAGACCCTCCTAAAGTTTAATGCCAAAAACGCCCTTGGGCCTGGCTAATACGACCACGAGCATGATAAAAAAAACCACCGTGTTGGACCAGGTACCGGAAAAGAAGCCCTGAACCAGGGCCTCCACAATTCCCAGCAAAAGCCCGATCACCAGCCCCCCTCCCAGGTTACCCAGCCCGGCGATGATGGAGATCCCCAACACCTTGTGGCCGAGCTGGTCCCCCAGATCCGGTGAGGCCCAGCCCAAAAGCAGGGCCATGAGGGCCGCGGTGAGACCCCCCAAAATACCCGTGAGGATGTAGCTCTGGATGCCGGTCTTAAAAATCGGGATCCCCACCAGCCGAGCCCCATCGGGATTTTCGGCAATAGCCCGAAAGGCCCGGCCGGGTTTTGTTTTGTAGAGGATCCAGAACAGGGCCGCCACGAGGATCACCGCCGCCGCCAGGGTAAGGACCTGGCTGTAGTTGATGCTGATGAGTCCCGCCCGGATAAAGGGCGTCCGGGTGGCCCGGAGCAATCCCCGGGGGTCCACCGTATCCTCCAAAAAGGAGATGGGAAACCCGTTATTGATCGCGTGGGAACACCATTCGGTAATAAACATTCCCATCCCCATGGAGATGACCATGGTGGCGTTGATATCCACCGAACCCCGTTTACGCATGATATGTTGAAAAATCGGGGCCGAAACCATGTTGATCAGGATCGCCGACCCCAGGGCCGCGAAAATTCCCCAAAAAATACCGCCGGTCAGGGTCATGACTATCCAGGCAATATAGATCGAAAAAACGATGATCACCGGAAAGGAAAAATGAATGATCATGGCCACCAAAAGGAGCAGGTTAAATCCCGTTACCAAGAGAACATAGATACTGCCCAGGGAAATGCCGTTAACGATCTGGGCGATTAAGATTTCCAAATTTCTCATTTTACGCTCCCAGGTAGGCCTCGCGGATAGCCGGGTCCTTTAACAACTCATCGGCCCTTCCCTCTTTAACCACCGCGCCGGTTTCCAGCACGTACCCCCGGTGGGAACATTTAAGGGCCTTGTAAACATTTTGTTCCGAAAGGAGGATCGAGTACCCCTCCCGGTTGAGGCCGCGGAGGATGTCAAAAATACTGTTGACCACTATGGGGGCAAGGCCGATGGACGGCTCGTCTACCATGATCATCCGGGGGGTGGACATCAGGGCCCGGGCAATGGCCAGCATCTGCCGTTCCCCCCCGGAGAGGGTCCCGGCCAGCTGATTCCGCCTCTGGCCCAATACGGGGAAGGCGTCAAAAACGAAGTTCAGCTTTTTTTCGGCCCCCTTTAACTCGTGGTGGGCCCCCAGGAGGAGATTGTCCAGCACCGACATGGTGGCAAACACCCCCCGGCCCTCGGGAACCAGGGTCATTCCGCCCCGGACGTTTTTATCCACCGGTTTTTTGGTGATGTCCCGGCCCTCAAAGGTAACCGTCCCCGTATCCGGGGTATTAACCCCCAGGACCGTTTCCATGATCGACGTTTTACCCGCCCCGTTGGAACCCACCAAAACCACGATTTCGCCCCTTTTGACCTCCAGGCTGACGTTCCGCAGGGCCTTGATATGACCGTAGGAAACCGAAAGGTTTTCTACTTTTAGGATAACCTCATTCTTCTGTTCCAAGGTAAGCCTCCAGCACCAGGGGATCCTTTTGAATCCGTTCGGGGACGCCCTCGGCGATCTTCTCGCCAAAGTTGAGGACCGTTACCCATTCGGCTACCTCCATGAGCATCTTGATGTCGTGGCTCACCACCGCCACGGTAATCCCCATGTCCCGAATTTTTTTAATAAGCTCACCGACCATAACGGTTTCCCGGGCGGCCATCCCCGAAGCCGGTTCGTCCAGGAGTAGCAGCCGGGGTTTGGACACAATGGCCCGGACGATCTGGATAAACTGACGCTCGGCCCACGCCAGGTCAGACGCCCAACGATCCGCCGCATCCCCCATGCCGAGGGATGCAAGAATTTCCATGGCCTCGTTCTGAATGGCCCCTTCTTTCCTGGAACGGACAAAAGGGGGCCGTAAAAAAGTATCCGCCCCATCGGCGGCGGTAAACCGGGAAATTCCGCACATAACGTTTTCCAGAACCGTGAGGGAAGGCACCAGCTTTCCGGCCTGGAAGGTCCGCCGGATCCCCATATTGGCGATGGTGTCCGCCCGAAGGCCGGATATTTTGGTTTCCTGAAAATAGATGCTGCCGGAGGTCAGGGGGAGGATCCCGGTGATGCAGTTAAAAAGGGTGGTTTTTCCCGAACCATTGGGGCCGATGATCCCGCTGATTTGCCCCTCCTGAATGGAAAAACTAACCTCTTTGAGGGCTTGTAAGCCCCCAAAGGATTTACAGACCCCTTCCATTCTTAACATATTCATGGATCCTTTTTGAAAAAATTACGGCCCGTTCCCTCGAACCGAAGGTTCGCACCAACCGGGTTTCAGGATTGTTCTATCCTATCCGGCATCCGGTACTTAGTCAAGCAACGTTATTTTTTGTCCGGGAATTCAACAGTACAAAAACGAAAATAGCGCCTGGTACCAACCGCGGTAAAGGTAAAATTCCTGATTGGAAGGCCGGGTCCATACCCCGGAGCTTGCCCTACACGTGACCCGCAAAATTTTCAAGGGGTATTTTTAGTGGAATTTGATCGGAAATTGAAATTTTCGAGCCTTTTACTAAAGCAAAGCGCCTGTCAAGCACATATACTTGCTATGAGACCATTACGGATACTGAAACAGGGGGTGTGGTACGAAATCCGTACCCGCGTCAACAACCGGGAACCGTTGTTCCGTGGCCGCAAAGCCCTGGCGCTGTTTGCCCGGGTGTTCCGTGAGACGAAACTCCGGTTTGTCTTCGAAATTCGGGGACTGTGTCTTGTCGATGACTGGCTGACGTTTTATATCAAGCCGGCGGATGGGCTGGAACTTCCGGCTATCAAGCAGTGGCTGAAACAGGTGTTCGCCCAGCGGTACAACCGGGCGGAAGGCCGGATCGGGCATATCTGGGGGGACCGGTATGGGTCGCGGATA
>JAITKD010000151.1 GCA_031278575.1 Spirochaetaceae bacterium
AAAAACCAGCAGATCGAGAGTAAGCCAAGAACCGTATTAATCACTATTTTTGACGGGCGTATTCGTTTCATACCTCACTCCTCTTATGCATCCGGGGCGAAACTTTTTTTCAGATTAAAATAAGAAATGAACAGAATAATAAAACTCAAAACCACCGCCACCGCGGCGCCAAGACCCAGGTGATTGCGGATAAAAGATTCCAGATACATGGTTAACGCCAGGGTTTCCGAAGATCGGTACGGACCGCCCTTGGTCATGATCCATATCCCGTCAAAGACCTTAAAGGTATTAACCAGGGTCATAAGGAGTACCACCTTAAAGGTAGCATCCAGCAGGGGAAACACCACATACCGGTATTTCTTAAAAACTCCGGCGCCGTCTATAATAGCCGCTTCTATAGGTTCCGGGGAAATACTGCGGAGTCCTACGATAAACAGGATCATATTTAATCCTACGCCCTGCCAAACGCCGCTGAGAATCATCACCAACGTGTTTACATACGGGGTGGCCAGCCATTCAAAAACCAAATTTTTAAAACCCATCATCCCCAGGATCTGGGGAAAACCGTAGGTGGACACCAGGGAACGCATGATAATTCCCCCTATGGTGGTCGCAATGGCATTGGGCAGATAAAAGACGAATTTAAAATAGGAGAGAAAAGAACTGTTGGTAATAAGAATTGCGAATAACAGGGGGATTAAAACTGAAAGTATTAACGAACTCAGCACCCAAATAAGGGTGTTTGCTATGGAAAGCAAGAAGTTAGGATCGGAAAAAATGGAGACATAATTTTGAAACCCCACAAACCGCATGGAAGAAAACCCATCCCATTCAAAAAAACTTATATATGAAGTAAATACAATAGAAAAGATAAAAAACAAACCGATAAAAAGAACCGCGGGCAAGAGATATACATAATTAACCAGACTGACAGCGCCGGAATGATTACGGGTACCGCTCATTATGGAATCCTCAAAAAGCAGGGATTTATCCCCTGTACCTTTTCCGGTAAGGGGATTTTGACTATCTCTCTTATTTGAAAACCGAATCGGCCTTCTGTTGAATGGTCGTGAGTACCTGGTCAATGGAACCCTGTCCCAAAATGAACCGCAGCATCTCGTCAATGACCACATCCCGCAGTTCCGAAGGGGTATTTTCGTAGAACCGGAGAATGAACTGATAGGTATTGGGCTCATTGGCAAAACCAAACATTTTACGGACCGTGGCGTTTTGAACCCTTACCTTGCTGGTAAGAACCATTCCCGCCTCATCAACCAAAAACTGCTGGGGTTCAAGGGCGTAATAATTCCGTAACACCTGCAGGGCCTGGGCCTTTTGCGCGCTATGTTCGGCGACACAGAGGGGGGCCACTTCAAAAAAGACCACCCGCTTGTTATTGTTCATGCCGGGAACAACAAAGGCGTCATAATCGGTTTCCGCCGTCATGCCAAAGCTTTTAGTCAAATCTACGGGCATGGTAGTCGGTTCGAGCATCATGGCATATTCATCCAAAGAAAATGCCCGGATATATTCCTGAACCGGAGCGGAAAAATACCCCTTATCAAGCATATCCTTCCATATTGCCATCACCGCCCGCATCCGCTGGCCGGTATAGGGTTCTTTGCCGTTGCAAAGATCGAGATAAAGCTGGGGATCGTATACCGCCACCAACTGCTGGAACCATATAAAACTTGCCCAACTGTCGTTCTTGAGGAGAATCGGGGTAATCCCCTGGGCCTTGATTTTCGCGCAGGCCGCGAGGAATTCATCCCAGGCGGCCGGTTCCCGGGTAACACCCGCTTTGGTAAAGACCCGCTTATTGTAGATGACCGTATTATAGAGAACATTAAAGGGGGCGGCGTAAATTTTTCCGTTTACCTTGAGGGATTCGGCGATATCCGGATTGACCCCCGCCGGGATCAGGCTGCTCGTCCAAACCTCGGTAAGATCCGCCAATAACCCATTCTCTATCAGGGTTTGCAGGGGGAAGCCGCTCCACCAGGTAAAAAGCCCCGGTGCGTTGGGCTGCCGGATTGACTGCTGTATCGCGGTTTGATAGGAGGATACGTCGGGATAATCGATAATTTCCACCGGAATCCCGGCGGCCTTTTCCAGGTGTCCCGCAAAGGGGATATACAATTCGGGATTGGGCTTATCATTCCAAAATTCAATTCCCCCGCCGCCTGACGCGGCGGATTTTTGAGCCCCGCCCGCCGCGAAAAGCAGGCCCGCCGGAATAAGTACGATAGCCAAGAGAACAAAACCATACCGTTTCATAAAAGCCTCCATAATAATATAATATTATAACATTATCATAGGTTTCTCGTATTGTCAACAAAAATTTTCTGTTTTTTTAACTGCCCGGTCAGGTACTACCTAAAATTTATCCGGTAATGAATTATGTGATTTCGTGGAGTTATATTATATTGAGGGCAGCTCCGGAAACCCCGGTCGGGTTTCCGGAGCTGCCCTTTACAAAATCTTGCCCCGATACCGGGAAAGGCCGGCGTCCGCCGTACCCTTTCTCAACGGGCTTATCCCCGGAGTATACGCACCCGATCCGGGACAAAGTCAATGGAAACCGCGGATCCCTCGGGGAAAATGGTTTTTGAGGCGGGATCGTCAATCTGGATCAACACTTCGCCGTGGGCGGTTTCCACAAAACATTCGATGCTGTGCCCCAGGTATACGTTCATCCGCACCGTGCCGTCCACAAAACCCTTTCCCTTTTCGGCAAGCCGCAGGGATTCGGGCCGGGCCATGAGAACCGCGTCCTTTCCCGGTTCCGCGTCGGGGGCGAAGCGGTGTACCTCAAGGGTCTTGTTTCCCAGTTTACAGCGCCACGCGCCGGAAGACGAAACGTTCAGGGAATGCTCGGCCCCTAAGTAGGGAATTTTTTCCAGCAGTTCCACCGGGAAAAAGGCTGCCTTCCCCACAAAACCGGCGACAAATTTGCTGACCGGATCTTCATAAATTTCCTGGGGGGAGCCGATTTGTTTGATCTCCCCGTCCCGCATGACGATCACCTGGTCGGAAAGGCTCATGGCCTCCACCCGGTCATGGGTCACGTACACCGCGGTGATCCCCAGGCTTTTCTGGATCCGCCGGATCTCCACCCGCATCTGTTCCCGAAGCAGGGCGTCCAGGTTGGAGAGGGGTTCGTCCAGCAGCAGCACCGACGGCTCCACAATGAGGCTCCGGGCCAAGGCCACCCGCTGCTGCTGCCCCCCGGAAAGCCGGCCCGGAGGCCGGTCGTAGAGTTCCCCCAACCCCACCAGGGCTAAGGTTTCCTTAACCTTGGCTTCAATGGCTGTTTTTGTCAGCTTCCGCAGCTTGAGGCCGTAGGCCACGTTCTCCCCCACCGTCATGTGGGGAAAGAGGCCGTACGTCTGGAAGACCGTAGCGGTGTCCCGGGCGTTGGGGGGAAGCATGGTAACATCTTCGGAACCGATGCGGATCTTCCCCGAGGAGGGAAGCTCAAACCCCGCGATCATCCGCAGGGTGGTGGTCTTGCCGCAGCCCGAAGGCCCCAGAAGGGTCACCAGATCCCCGGGGTTCACCGTAAAATTCGATTCATGGACCGCAATGACATCAGGCCGGCCCTTCGTGTTCTTAAAAACCTTGGTTACCCCTTCCAGGGTTACGGAAACGCTGTTTTTCTTGTTCATCGTGATTACCTCACCTTATGATGCTTTTTTCGGTGAGGCCCCGATCCCGGACCACCAGCTGCATGACGCCGAAGGCCCCGAGGACGATGATAATCAGCACGGTGGACAAAACACTGGCCAGGCCGAAACGCAGGTTCTCGGAAAAATTGTAGATCTGTACCGTCAGATGATACCAGCGGGCGGAGATGAGGAAAATCACCGCGCTGACCGCGGTCATGGACCGGACAAAGGTGTAGGACATGCTGGTAAGAAACGCGGGACGGATCAACGGAAGCACCACCGAGGTAAATACCTTGGACATATCTGCCCCCAGGTCCTGGGCCGCTTCTTCTATGGCGGGATCGATCTGCCTGAGGCTTGCCGCCCCGGTTTCAAGCCCCACGGGGAGTTCCCGGATAATGTAATTGATCACGATGATGGCCGCGGTTCCCACGATGAGCAGCGGCGGTTTGTTAAAGGCCAGGATGTAGGAAATACCCAGGAGGGTTCCGGGGACCGCGAAGGGGGTCATAAGAAGCACTTCAAGGATCCGTTTGCCGATAAAGGTCCGGCGCACCACGATAAGGGCCGCGGCCATAGCGATAAACCCCGCGAAGGGGGTGGCAACGGCCGAAAGGGTTACCGTACTGGCAATGGCCTGCCCGCCCCGGGAAAGGGCCTCCCCGATATTGGCCAGGGTAAAGGAATAATCGATCCCCCAGTTTTTTACAAAACAGCCCGCCACAATGGTTCCGTAGAGCCCGACGATAAAGACGAGGAAGAGCCACACAAAGGCCGAGAGGATGATCCGCACCGGAGGAGTGGCCAGTTCCGCCAGCCGGGTGGAGGGCTTACCCGTTACGGTTACCACACTTTTTTTGTTTACCCAATACCGCTGGGCAAAAAAGGCGGTGAGGGTGGGCAACAACAGCAGGAGGGACAAACTGGCCCCGCCCCCCAGGTTGCTCCGGCCCGTAACCTCAATGTAGGCTTCCACCGAAAGCACCCGGTAGGATCCGGCCAGCAGCAGGGGATTGGCAAAGTCGGCCAGGGAATTGGTGAACACCAAGAGCCAGGCCGAGAGGAGCCCCGGCAGGGACAGGGGCAGGGTGATGGTGAGGAAGGTCCTGAGCCGGGACGCCCGGAGATCCAGGGCCGCGTCTTCCACGGTGGAATCAATGGATTTGAGGACGCTGGACAGGGTCATATAGGCGATGGGGAACATGCCGATGGTCTGCACCAGAACCAGCCCCCCCAGCCCGTAAATGGAAAAATTGTTGATCCCCAGGAGCTGGTGGGTGATAAGCCCGTTGTTACCGAAAAGGAGGATGATCGACAGGGTGAGGGAGAAGGGGGGCGAAATGACCGGCATGGTCGCCAGGGTGCCGATGATCTTTTTGCCCCCCGCGCCGGTCCGCTCGGTGAGGAAGGCAAAGGCGAAACCGATGAGGGTGGAAACCGAGGCGGTGATGATCCCCAGTTTTATTGATCCCCAGAGGCTCACCAGGTATTGGGGGGAGAAGGTCCGTTTCCAGATATTGAGGGAAAATACCCCCCCGTCAATAAACGTAAGCCGGAAGGATTCAAAGAGAGGAAAGGCCACAAACACGATGGCCACGGCAAAGAGGAAGATCACCGCGTACCCGGTAACGGGGTCCCGGGCAAGGAGGGCCACCGAGAGCAGGACGGCGAAAATTATCCAGGCGATAATTGCCAGGTTTCTGAGAAGCCCCTCGAACTGGGCCGCGGAGCCCTCGGGGACGGCAACCAAAACCGCGCCGCTGATATCAAA
>JAITKD010000184.1 GCA_031278575.1 Spirochaetaceae bacterium
TTTTTTCCCTTAACCCCCGTGTTGAGGAGTATGGACAACAAGTCCCGGTCCGACAGGGTCTGCGCCCCAAATTTGATGAGCCGTTCCCGGGGGCGCTGGGACAAGGGTAGAGAACGGGGCCCGGATACGGAGAACTTTCCGCTCCCGGTATCACGGACTGAAAAATAATCTTTCTTCATACCATATATATGGTTCTCTCCTGAATACTACTTCAACAAACATAAAAAAAACCGATAAATTGATATGGAGAATTATATTCAACACCTAGGGCTCTTTTTTTTCAGCCTCCTCGTGGTTTTTTTTTCCTGTACCACCCCCCCTCCGGCCGAAGCGCCCGGACCTGAAATCCCCCCTCCCATGACTGAAATAACGGAACCTGAAATATCCCCCCCTTTGACCGGGATACCGGAACCTGAAACCCCTCCGGTGGAAAAGCCCCCCATTCCCCCGGTACCGGAGATGATCCTGGGGAAAGGCATCGTAGAACCGGAGAAACTCGTTGCTTTCCTGGAACGGGTAAACCCCCAGGCGGACGGTGATTTTGTTCTCTCGTTAGCCAAAATCTACGTGGAAGAAGCCGCTATCGAAGAGGTTAACCATGATATAGCCTTTGCCCAGATGTGCCTGGAAACGGGTTTTCTCCGTTTCGGAGGCCTCGTAAAGCCGTATATGAACAACTTCTGCGGCCTCGGCGCCCTCGGTCCCGACCAGCCCGGGGAACAGTTCCCCGATCCCCGTACCGGTGTACGGGCCCACATCCAGCATCTCAAGGCCTACGCTTCCAATGAACCCCTCAAACAGACCCTGGTGGATCCCCGTTACCGCTGGGTCCGATACGGTTCGGTCCCGCGGATCCAGGACCTGGTCGGAACTTGGGCTGTGGATAAGGAATACGGTAATAAAATACGCTCCCTTCTGGAGCAGCTTTACCATGCCGCTTTTGGAGAAATAGGGTGATTTCGACCCGGGTGAATGTCCGGAAGGGGCCTTGAGTATCCCGGCGCGACTAAACCGGCGGATTTGGGCGCATCCGGCGCAAGCGCCGTACCGGGCTATCCGGGCTTCTATCCCTTGCGCTTTACTCAGGCAGCCTGCCGCGATACGGCCTCCCGCCGTGGGGTCAGACCCCATATAGAAGCGATATTGATGACCCTATGCGGAAACCGTCGGCGTTATTCCGGAGAAGCGGCATACACATCCAGTTCCCCGGTAGTAAACGGCACGGAACCGGAGGCGCCGTGGGGGGTAAGGAGGAGTTCCCCTTCGGGGCCTATACCTTCCAGGGTCCCTTCAACCAACTGACCCGAACCGGCCCCGCCGGGGAAAAACCGTACCGGACGGCCCCGCCGGTAGAGCCGTTCCTCAAGCCGCTCCCGCCAAGACCCATCCCCGGTTTCCGGGGCGTCGAGTTCTCGATACAGCCGGGGGAGGATCTTCTCCAGGAGGAGGAACCGGCTTTCCGGCCCCAAGGCCGCGGCGCCGCGGTCCCCCAGGGCCAGGGCTAAACTCGTGGCCTTGGCCCGGAAGGCTTCGGGGAAAACGGTTTGGGTCACGTTCACCCCGATACCGATATAAACGGTTTCCCCGTCCCCCTCGGCGAGGACCCCCGCGGCTTTCCGGGAGTCTATCATGAGGTCATTGGGCCACTTGACCCGGAGGCGGCCCAAAAGAGGGGGGGCAAAATCCTCCACCGCCAGGGAAAGGGCAAGCCCCGCCTTTAGGGTTACGGCCCGGGGCAGGGCGGAAAGGCGGGGATACCGCAGCAGAACGGTAAAGAGGAGGCTTTCCCCCGCCGCCGCGCTCCAGGGCCGGTTCTTCCGGCCCCGGCCCGCCTCCTGGATGCCGGCGCAGATCACCGTCCCATGGGGTTCCCCCTGGGTTTCCATCCGCCGGGCCTCATCCATGGTACTGGAGAGGGTTTCCCGGTAATAAACCGGCGCCCCAAAGGGGTTGGGAACCAAAAGACGTACCAGGGCATCCATAGTCTTATCATAGGGTAAAAGGCGTCTTCCCTCAAGGGCAGATCACGCGCCAAAATTAGCGGCGGGCCGGCTCATCGGATCTGTGAACGTTATAATTGACGTATCCCGGTTCTTATGGTATCGTCGATGTATGCGCCTTATATGTCTTGATCTTGAAGGAGTATTGGTTCCTGAAATTTGGATCGCCTTTTCCGAGGCGGTGGGTATCCCCGAATTGCGGCTGACCACCAGGGATGAACCGGATTATGACAAACTCATGCGTTTCCGGCTGGACCTATTGCACAAAAACGGATTAAAACTCGGAGACATTCAAAAGGTCATTAACAACATGGCCCCCCTGGAGGGGGCGGTGGAATTTATCAAAATCCTCAGGGAGCGGACACAGGTCATCATCCTGTCCGATACCTATGAGGAATTCGCCCGGCCCCTGATGGCCAAGTTGGGCTACCCCACCCTCTTCTGCAACCGCTTCGTGATCGCCCAAGACGGCTCCATTACCGATTACAAGCTCCGCCAAAGGGAAGGCAAAAAACAGGCGGTAGCCGCCTTTAAGTCCCTTAATATCGAAATTTTTGCCGCGGGGGATTCTTTCAACGATCTGTCCATGATCCGGGAAGCCGGCAACGGCTGCCTTTTCCGGGCCCCGGAAAAGATCCGTAAGGACGAGGGGGATCTGGTCTGCGTGGATACCTTTGAGGGACTCCTTTCCCAGATTGACCGCTTTTTATCCCGGTAGGGGCTGTCCGAAAAGCGGGGGATAACCGCCCTTAAAAACACCGGATCACTGCTTTAATACGGCCGTTACGCAGCGTTTCAACAAATTCAACAAAACGGAAGCCAACGCGCCGGTATAGCCGCGCTAAAGGGTATCCGGAATATCCAACACCGCCGGAAGCCGCATGGAAGTTTCCAGGTAACCCAGCCGGCGTTTTTTTACATGGATATCCAGAAGGGCGTAGCCCTCCTTTTCTTCTACCCGGAAAGCCCGGATGGATACGGGGTCCTGCTCGGAAAGTCCCGCTTCGTCGGCGATAGAGCCCCGGACCACCCGTTTGATAACATAGGCGGCGGAAAAGATATTACCCGCCGTAGGGGCCAGGATGATGCCGAAGAGGGGCGCCGCCATCCGCTCCCGGCTGTCAACCCGGGCGGCCCGGGCCAGGGGAATTTCGGGCCGGGCTTCGCTCATGATCACCCGCCGGATACCGTCGGAGGTTTCTATGGACACCAGTTCCCCGGGGCGGTTGGGAAAAAGGAGGTCCTGCAAGGCCGGTATCAGGCCGCCCTGGGGGGCGTTTATTTCCCCGTCATTAAGGGTCTTGATCCAGGTCCCTTCCGCTATATGGTGTTCCGCCGCGGGGGTAAAGGGGGCCACGTAGACAACTTCCGCCCCCCGGGCAGTCTCGGCTATGATAAGGCCCAGCCAGGGCCGTTCCGCTTTCCCCCCCCGGATCATCGCGGGCAGGGCCGCCGCGAGCCGCTCGGCGGGGACGGCGAAGTTAAGCCCCTGGTATTGCTCAATTCCGGCAAAAACAATACCCACGAGGCGCCCTTCCGCATCCACCACCGGCCCCCCGGAATTACCGTGGTTCACCGCGGCGTCTATCTGGATAACGTCCCCAATTTGGAGCAGCCGCCGGCCCTGGGCGGAAACGATCCCGGCGGTAACGGTCTTTTCAAGCCCCACCGGGGATCCTATGGCGTATATGGTTTCCCCCAACCGGGGAACGGCCCTATCCGCCAGGGAAAAAACATATTCCGGCTTGATTTCAGCCTTGATCAGGGCCAGATCCATGGTCTTATCCCAACCGATAACCCGGGCGGGGATCCGGGGGCTTGCGGCATCCCCCAGCCGGATATACAACCGGGAATACCCCTCATAGGCGGGATCCACCTCGCTGGATATAACATGGTAATTGGTGATCAAAAAGCCGGAGGGGTCCACAAAAAAGGCGGACCCTAAAACCCAATCGGGAATCCCCCGGCCCTTTTCTATACGGTATCCCCGGTCAACCAAAACCGTGGCAACCCCCTTGACCATATCCGCCGCGGTATCCCGGCCCTGGGCATATAGGCGCAGTTCCTCCGGTATGGCCCCCTGTTCTTCCGCGGCGGCGAAAAAAAACGCCGCCCCCCCCCGCTGCCTGACCTTGACCGCCTGCTCCAAAAAAAACAGGGCGTCCTCAAATTCCAGGGGTTGTAACTCATGGGCCCGCCGGGCCGCAAGAAAAGCCCCTAAATAATTTCCCCCGGACAATTTATCCTTAGCGTCCGCCAGAAGAAAATCCGGCTCCATTCCGGTATTTTCTACCGAAACTTCCAAGGCCTTCAGGGATCGGGCCAGGGATGCCGCGTCGTCCCAGCGTTTTTCCCGGACCGCCCGGGCCTGGGATTCAATAAGGTTTTTTACCGCTTCTTCTTCCAGGGATTTGAGCCGGGACCCCGGCTGGGGATAATCTTCCGCCCCGTAGACACGTTTATGAATTTCAATAAGATGGATGGCCCGTTCAGGGTTTTCTGAAACATACCCGGCAATATCATCCAGCCTGAATTCGCCGGAGGATTTAAGGGGAACCAGCCGTTTTTCAGCCTGGGAGGCGGAGAGGCATCCGTTCAACCATGCTACCATACATATCAGAGAAAGCATCCCCGTTCCTGTCCTGACCTTACCTGTCATCCTGAATCCTTTATAGGGGAATTTTAAAACCATCCCCGGCCTATCTAACCCCATCCTGGTTCAAATTCCAATTGGTCTTTAGGGTTCCGTCGGGAAAATATTCTTCCCCCGTTTCAAAAACACCGTCCCCGTCCCAATCGCTTTGGGAAGATTCAACGCACCGGAGGTAATCCGAAAAAACATACTCCCCCGGAAAAAGGGAAAGGTCCTCCCGGAAGCGCCGTATAGTTTCCATGCGTCCGTCAAGATCCAAATCCACCCGCTGGATCACGGGCCGGCCAAGCTGAAATTCGGTTTCCGACACCACCTGATCCCCCAGGACCTCCACGGCCCGTTGGGGTATACCCCGATCAAGGGTTACCCGTTCCCGGGCCTTATCAAAATTCCTCCCGGGCCTTTCCACGTAAAGGGAAAAGGCCCCCAGGGTATGCCGGGTTATCCGGGCTGCCCGGAAATCCCCCTCAGGATACCGGAGGGAACTTCCCAATAAATCAATAAACCTTACGGGAGAATAAAAAAATTCAAAAGGCCGGGGCGCATAGGTTATCCCCTCCAAAAAAGCGATCCCCACCGCCGGGTATTGCTCCCAGCGCACCACGGCCTTGACCCGATCCTCGTCCTTTACCGCATAGGCAAAAATCTCCCCCGCCGGGGCTTGACGCTCGGAGGCAAGGGCCAGGATCCCCTGCTCCGGCGCCCCCTGGTTAAAGGAAATCACAAGCTCCGCCAGCCCGTCCTGATCCGGATCATAAGAATAGGACTCCGGAAGCCCCCGGGAAAAAACGGTCCGGGATTCGGGGTACCCGTCCTGATCCCCGTCATCTATAATAACACCGGAAAAGGCCGAAAGGTTTCGGCTAAACCGGTCCCGGCTTTCCTGGGTACGGAGCAGGTCCCAGAGGGAAAACAGGAGGGCCCGGTCCACGGTAAGGGTTCCGGGGGTTTGGGAAGAAATCAAAAACCGGGGGAAAAAGAGTTCCTCCATGGCTTGATTTTCATCGATAAGTCCAAGCCCCAGAGCCGCGGGAAGGGAAGCGGGGTTAGGATCCCCCAGGGCCCGGTAGGCCGCGGTATACCGGCGGGCTTCATCAAGATCGGCGATAAAGGGGACCGCCAGATAGGCCAATTCCCCGTCGAGCCCCGCCAGCAGGGGCAGCCGCCGGAGGGCGGTATCGATCAGGGCCCGGTCGGTTTCTTCGGGGTATGGTTCCGGGACATGGCCCCGTTGGGAAGGGCCGGGCCGGAAAAACTCAAAGAGGAGCCGTACCGGCCGGGGGTCCCGGGGGTATTGTTCCAAAGCCAAAACCATGGTCCGGCGGAAACCCTCCCGGTCCCCAAGGCCCTTGAAGGCGGAAAGACGGAGGCAAATTTCATCGGGACCGGGGGGGATATTGTTCAGGACCCTGAGGGCTTCCGAAAAGGACCGCAGGGCAATCAGGACCTCCGCCTCCAGGAGCCGCGCCGCGCCGGCCGAATAGGCATACCACCGGTCCGCCTCAAGCCCCCGGCGCAGGGCCTCAAGCACCGCCCCCTTAGGGGCCGCTTCGTGGAACCGGGTCCGGGCCAGAAGGTAGGAAAGATCCGAAGAAACATCGGCAAAATCCGCGGCCCGCTCCAGAACCTCCCGGGCCTCCTTCCGGCGGCCTTCGTCCAAGGCTTTTTCTGCCCATTGGACATACCGTTCCGCCGCCGCCGCGTCCCCCTCCGGGGGGGGCTCGCCGTACTGCTGGGTATAGGCCGGAGAGATAAAAACCCAGATAAACCACAAGCATAAAAAAAAGCGGCGGCGGCTCATCTTACCCTTCCGGGAGAGATCCCCCTTTTTCGGAGGGACTCCCACTTTCATCCTCCCCGGGAAGCGTTCCCTTTTCACGGGGGGGCAATCCCAAGAGGACCCGTACTTCATCGTCGGTGAGGGTTTCCCGGCTTATCAGGGCATCGGCCAGCCGTTCCAGTTCCGCCTTTTGGCTTTTCAGGATGGCCTCGGCGGAATCCTGAGCGGCGCCCAATATTTTTTTTATGGCCCGGTCAATATTCTGGGCGGTTTCCTCGGAATAATCCTTATGCCGGGCGATTTCTTTCCCCAGGAATATGGGCTCCTCCTCCTGACCGTAGGTTATCGGGCCCACTTCATCGGCCATACCCCACTCACAGACCATACGCCGGGCCATGTCCGTGGCCTGTTCAAGGTCCTGTTTGGTCCCGGTGGTGGTCTCATCGTAAAAAAGCCGTTCCGCCACCCAGCCGCCGTAACAGATCACGATCCGGTCCAGGATCCAGCCTTTGGTACGGCTGTAACTGTCTTCCTCCGGCAGGGACAGGGCCATTCCCAAGGCCCTGCCGTGGGGGACGATGGTTACCTTGTGGAGGGGATCGGCGTTTTTGAGGAAATAGTGGAGCATGGCATGACCGGCCTCGTGGATGGCGGTCATCCGCCGCTCCTTATCCGAGATGGCCAGGGTTTTCCGGGCCACGCCCATGAGGACCTTGTCCCGGGCTTCCTCAAAATCGGGCATCCCCACGGTAGTTTTATCCTTCCGGGCGGCAAAAAGGGCCGCCTCATTTACCAGGTTGGCGATTTCCGCCCCGCTCATCCCCGGGGTCGCCCGGGCTATCCGGGCAAGGTCAACGTCCTGGGCCAGGGGAATTTTAGCGGCGTGGATCTTGAGGATCGATTCCCGCTCCTTAATGTCCGGCATGGCCACCGTCACCTGCCGGTCAAACCGGCCGGGCCGGAGCAGGGCCGGGTCCAACACGTCGGGGCGGTTGGTGGCGGCCAGGATGATGACCCCGTCTTTGGAATCAAAACCGTCCATTTCCACCAAAAGCTGGTTCAGGGTTTGTTCCCGTTCATCGTGGCCCCCGCCGTAACCGGCGCCCCGGGTCCTGCCCACGGCATCCAATTCATCGATAAAGATGATACAGGGGGCGCTGCGCCGGCCCTGGTCAAAGAGATCCCGGACCCGGCTTGCCCCAACCCCGACAAACATCTCCACAAAATCAGAACCGGACATATGAAAATAGGCCACTCCGGCTTCCCCGGCCACGGCCTTGGCCATAAGGGTCTTCCCCGTGCCGGGCATACCCACCAGGAGTACCCCCTTGGGGATCCGGGCCCCCATCTTGGTGAATTTCTGGGGATCCCGGAGAAACGCCACCACCTCCTGCAGCTCGTATTTGGCGTCGTCCTGGCCGGCCACATCGGCAAAGGTGGTCTTTTTCCCCTCATCCTGGTACCGTTTTGCCCGGCTCTTACCGAACTGAAACGCCTTGTTCCCCGACCCCTGCATGTTCCTGAACATAATCCAGATAAACCCAAACCCGATGAGCCAGGGAAGGAATTCCAGGAATATCCGCCAGGGACTGATCCCCGCGGCGGCCCCGGAAACATTGATGTTTTTTGCCCGAAGTTCCGGCAGCAGCCCCGGATCCTGGTAGGGGATCAGGGTTTTAAAATAGGACTTATCCCGCAGGGTTCCTTCGATGACGCTGCTGTCGTGGATGGTAACCGCGGTAACTTCATTCATCTCCAGATAAGTGGTAAAGGCCGAATAGGGTATCTCCCGAATAGCCGGGGCCTTGGGCTTGAAAAAATAGGCCATAAAAAGGCCTACCATGATAAGAAAAAATATCAAGGCAAAACGATTGGGCCGGCCGCTCTGTAAAGACGGCCGGGGCGGTATATTGTTATTTTGATCATTAAACATCAGCACCCCCGGCAAGGGAAAAGAAAAACAGCGGCCGGCCCGGTTTTTCTTCCCTGCGTAATAAAATCACCGGTCCCTTCTGATCCAGGCCGATTACCGCGGCCGTACCTTCCACATCCCCGGCGTTTATAATATCGGTATACTCCGATTGGGGCATCCTATCAAGGGCTTTTTTTATCGGCCGCATCCGCCCCTTTACCATAATACTATCGTCAGGAAAATTCCGCCGTAACACCAGGGGAAGACGGGCAAAAAACCCTTTTTCCACCCCCCCGGCACTACCGGTTTCAATAATAAACCCCCTTAGCTTATAGCGTCCGGGTTTTTTAATCAACCAGGAAAACCCCGCTTCATACACACCATCCCCCCGGGGCAGGACCGCGACGCGAGTACCCCGGTCTTCTATCCGCAGGGGGCCCGCGTCCAGGGCGGAGATCCCCCCCCGGGCGAAAAGCCGGATAACCTCCCGGCGGGGCTCCCCCGCCCCCCGCCGCGGAACCCGGTCCGGGCTAAACCCGGCTTCTCCGGCGCCCTGCCCCTCCGCTTTCAGCCGGTCCGCGGCCAAAAACAGGGCTTCTTCCCGGACAATTTCCGGCTCCGCAAAAAAATTCTCCCGGGGCAGGGTCAGAACCCCGGTTCCGGCCCGCTCCCAGGGGAGCCTGCTCCGGGCAAGATCGGTAATGACGGCCGCCGCCAATCCCTGGGTCTCCCCCGACGCCGGGAGGGACCTTCGCCAAAAGGGGAACAGTTCATCCAGGACGGGGATGAGCCTGTTCCGGATACGGTTCCGCAAAAACCGGTCGTCCCCGTTGGTGGAATCGGTTCGGAAGGAAAGGTTCCGTTCCGTAAGGTAACGGAGTACGGCGGACCGGTCCTGATTCAAAAGGGGGCGGAACAAGCGGCCCCGGGAACGGGGCATACCGGCCAATCCCGCGGGGCCCGCCCCGCGGAGAAAACGCATGAGGATCGTTTCCAGGAGATCATTCCGGGTGTGGGCCGTGAGGACCCACTCCGCCCCGATCCGCCGGGCTTCCCGGTTCCACGCGGCATGGCGGTAGAGCCGGGCCGCCCCCTCCACGCCGACACCCCGCTCCCGGGCGGTTTTCACCACCCTTCCCGGGGGTATGGAAACCAGCCTGAAGGGGACCTCCAGGGAAGCGCAAAGTTTTCGCACCCACCGGGCGTCCCCCCGGCTTTCCTCCCGGGGACGGATCCCGTGGTCCACATGGAGGCAAAAAAGACGGAACCCCAAATCCCGCCGCAGGGCGGCCAGAGCGGCCAATAGGGCGGTGGAATCGGCGCCCCCGGAAACCGCGGCCAACAACCGGGAACCCTCCCGAACCATCGTCCCCAGTTCCCGGGCAACCGCTTCTTCAAAGGCAAACATCATCAAAAAACCCGTCCCGGAGAAACGGACGGCCTCCGCCGCGGCATCCTTCCGGGGAAGGCCGGCCCACCCCCTTGTACCCGGTCAAGGGTGAAATAATAGCAGCGGTTTCAAAAACCCCAGATTTTGAAGACAAACGCCGCTTGTCCGGCGGCCCTCAATTTAAGGCGCCTAATTGATGCGATTTGGGGACAAAACCCCGCCGGATCCTAGGGAAACGCTGATTAACTTGACGCTCATCGCGTTTCCCTAATGTATTTGCTCATTTCATTGCGCAAATGGGGTAAACTTTGTTTACCTTGCGTTAAAGTAGCGCCGATTTATTCTCGATTGAATAAATCAGTGCTTCCTTAAGTTAAAAGGATAGGAGAAAATGGCAAACCAACAAAAAAAACGGATTAACTCCAAGGCGGCGCAGACGGCGCTTGCTTTTTCGAGTCTTATTTTGCTTATTATTATTTTTACCATTGCTTCGTCCAGTTTTTTGACGGCCGGTAACATCGTTACCATCCTGTTGATGACGGCGGTCAATGGCATCTTGGCGGTGGGGATTACCTTCATTATTATTACCGGCGGCATAGACCTGTCGGTGGGTACGGTGATGACCTTCGGATCGGTGATCACCGCCTTTGTTATTTCCAACCTCAGTATGCCCATTGCCATCGGTATTTTGGCGGGCATTTTGGCGGGGGTACTCTGCGGGTTTGTTAACGGCATAAGTGTCACCAAGCTCCACCTTCCCCCGTTTATCGCCACCCTGGGGATGATGAATGTTACCAAGGGGCTTAACCTGATCGTTTCCGGCGCCCGGCCCATCTACTTTGCCGAAAAGCCGGAATTTACCCGGATCGCCACCACCATGGTTTTCGGGATCCCCGTGGGGGTGCTTATCTTTTTTGTCAGCGCCTTGGTTGCGGTCTTTATCCTTTCAAAAACCGTCATCGGCCGTTATGCCTTCGCCATCGGTTCCAACGAGGAGGCCACCCGGCTTTCGGGCATCAATACCGACGGGTGGAAGATCGCGATCTACTCCATGAGCGGCGCCTTTTTCGGCCTCGGCGGCGTGGTGATGGCAAGCCGGGTCGCGTCGGCCCAGCCGTCTTTGGGGGTGGGGTATGAGATGGACGCCATCGCCGCGGCGGTAATCGGCGGCGCATCCCTTTCGGGAGGGGAAGGGAGCATCCTGGGAACGATCATCGGGGCCTTTATTATTACGGTGCTGACCAACGGCCTGCGGATTCTTTCGGTGCCCCAGGAATGGCAGATGGTGGTAACCGGCCTCATTGTTATCGGGGCGGTGTATCTTGATATTGTCCGGCGGAGGGTAAAATAACGCCGGGGTATAAACGGATAATCCAATAACCGGCTGGTTATTGAGAAAAACAAATGTTCAGGAGGAACAGGCAATGAAAAAAATTTTTTTTGTGGCCCTCTGTCTTATGGTGATCCTTTCCGGTACCGTATTCGCCAGGGGTGGTGCACAGAGCGGCGATGGCAAGATGTACATCGCCATGATTTCCAAGGGCTTCCAGCAGCAATTCTGGCAGTACGTAAAACAGGGCGCCGATCAGGCGGCGGCGGAATTTGGGGTTACCATCACCTTTGAGGGACCCGAAAGCGAATCCATGATCGACAAACAGATGGAGATGTTCCAAACCGCATTGGGGAAAAACCCTGCGGCCATCTGTTTCGGCGCCCTTGACGCCCAGGCGGATGCTCCCCTGGTGGCCGAGGCAAAACGGCGGGGTATTCCCGTGGTTACCTTTGACGCCACGGTCGCTTCCGATGATCCCGTATCCTTTGTCGCCACCGACAGTAAAGTCGCCGCGGCGGCTGCCGCGGACAAGATGGGGGAGGCCATCGGCGGTCAGGGCAAAGTCGCCATTATCTGTCACGACCAGACCAATACCACCGGAATCTACCGCCGGGACGGCTTTATAGACCGGATTAAGGAAAAATATCCCAACATCCAGCTTCTGGAAGTACAATACGGCGGCGGCGATCCCCTGCGGTCAACGGAAATTGTTAAGGCGGTCATCAACGCCAACCCGGACCTCAAGGGGTATTATGCCACCAATGAAGGTTCCGCCATCGGCCTTGCCAACGCGATCACCGAACTTAATATGAAAGGCAAGATTGTGGGTATCGGTTTTGATTCCGGCAAGGTGCAGCTTGACGCCATCCGTTCCGGGATACTCTACGGCGCTATCCAGCAAAACCCGGTCCTTATCGGGTATAAGGCGGTTGAAATGGCCTACCGTGCCGTCAAAGGCGAAACCGTACCGAAGATCATCGATTCCGGTTATGTCTGGGCTGATCAACGCAACCTCGACAGCAAGGAAGTGCAGGCGGTGGTTTATCAGTAAACGTGTATGAGGATGCCTCCCCTGGCGGCATTCCGGATACATAAAACGCCGTGTGGTTTTTCCTGCGGCGTTTTGTTTTTATTCAAGCCTTGTTTTACCGATCCCGGAAAAACAAGGCGCCCTTTCCGGGAAAAGATGCTGATATGGAGTATAGTATGAAAAAAGAACAACTGGCGGCAATGATCGATCATACCCTGCTTAAACCAAACGCCGTTGAAGGGGATATAGAAAAATTATGCCGGGAAGCGAAGGAACACCGTTTCCGGTCGGTATGCGTCAATTCAACCTGGGTCGCGGCGGTAAAACAGCTCCTCGCGGGGAGCGCCGTTAAGGTATGTTCCGTGGTGGGGTTTCCCCTGGGGGCCATGTCTACCGAGGCAAAACAGGCGGAGACCCGGTTTGCGGTCCGGGACGGGGCCGATGAAATAGACATGGTGATCAATGTGGGTTTCCTTAAAAGCGGTAAATTCGACGCGGTGCAAGAGGATATCGCCGCCGTAAAAAGCGCCTGTGACGGCCGTGTTTTGAAGGTGATCATCGAAACCTGCCTACTGGACGAGGAAGAGAAACAACGGGCCTGCCAACTTGCGGTACAGGGAGGCGCCGATTATGTCAAAACTTCCACGGGTTTTTCAACCGGAGGCGCCGTCGAAAGTGATGTGGTCCTTATGCGAAAAAATATTCCTCCGGCCATGGGGCTTAAAGCATCCGGGGGCGTGAGGACCTATGAAGACGCGGTCAAAATGATCAACGCCGGAGCGACCCGGATAGGAACCAGTAACGGCATCACCATTATAAAAGACTGCGAAGAATAGTTTTATCGAGGAGGTTGATATGAAAAGAAGCGGAATTTTACACGCCGAGTTGTCCAAATTAATCGCCGAACTCCGTCATGGCCATACCATTATGGTTACCGATGCCGGTTTCCCGGTTCCCCGGGATGTACCCTGTATTGATTTGGCAATCACCAAAAATGTACCATCTATTGAGTTTATCCTGCAGCTTATAGATAAAGAAATGATAACCGAAAAGATCATCTTTGCCAAAGACATGCGGACCAATAACCCCTCGCTGCATAAAAAAGTTTTGAGTATCTTTGACGACTGCGATCACGAAGAAGTGGAACATGGGGATCTGATTCAGAAATACGCCCCTGCCATAAAATGTTTTATCCACACCGGCGAATTCTCGCCCTGGGGAAATATTATATTGGTCGCCGGTACGGATCCCTTCCGCTGGTTCGCCGATGAAACCACGGTGATACCGGAATTTTACCATAAACGACTGAAACAAATTCGGGGGTCGAAAAAAATCGGCTTGTTTGATCAAAGTGATTTTGCCCGAAAGGATTGAGGGAATTTCAAAGGCGCCCATTTTGAAACCTGCCCCTTTGGAGCAGCAGCGGCGCCGTTCCATCGCGTAAGCGCTAAGAGAGGAATTATGGCTAAAAAAATTACCTGCCTCGGCAGTTTTGTGGTGGATCTGACCTGCCGGGTGGATCGTCTGCCCCTGCCGGGAGAAACCCTTATCACCGATTATTTTAAGATGGGTCCCGGCGGAAAGGGGGCCAATCAGGCGGTGGCGGCTAAACGGGCCGGGGGAAATCTGGTGTTTATGACCAAAGTTGGTCAGGATATCCTGTCCCAGGTCGCCTTACAAAATTTTAAACAGGAGGGGTTTGACGAGCAGTATATTATCGCAGATAAAGATTTTTTTACCGGTATCGCGCTTATTAATGTTGATAAAAACACTTCGGAAAATTCCATCGTGGTTGCCCCCGGCGCCTGCGGCCATATCACCGATGCCGATATCGCCCTTTTAGAACCTGAAATAAAGTCCTGCGATATATTTTTGACCCAGTTGGAGGTTAACATCGACGCCATTGAAAAGGCGGTGCGGATTGCCTATGACCATAAAAAAATTATCGTTATGAATACCGCTCCGGCCCGGGAACTGTCCGATGAGTTTTTAAGCCGGGCCACCATCATCACCCCCAATGAAGTGGAGGCTTTCCTTTTAACCAAGATAGAGGTGACGGATAAAAGCAGCGCCGGAAAGGCGGCGAAGGTCT
>JAITKD010000247.1 GCA_031278575.1 Spirochaetaceae bacterium
GTATGATCGGCCTTCACGGGGCCGCCATGTTTTTTATCAGCATCCGGGAAAGGTAGAGGGTGTTTTTTGAAGCCGGATAGACGCTGTCGGGGATGGTTTCGGCAAAAACGGCAAATATATGATCGTCCAGGGTCTGAACGGCCTTGCCGGTATCCGCGGTTTTGAGAAAACTTAAACCGCAGCGGTGGCAGGCGTGTTCCACGATAAAATCCAGATCACTGACCCCGATAAGCAAAACGGCGTTGATATTTTGCCGTTTGGCCTTTTGGATAATATCATCAATAGTGTCTTTATAAAACACCACGTTTTTGATGGTCCGTTTAAAATACCTGTAACTGCGGTGAACGATCTCGTTAATCCCCTCCAGCGTGACAGCGTACTGGATATTCCGGCTGTTCAGTTTTTTGACGGTGATCCACCCTTTTTGGGCAAGCCGCTTGAGAATAGAGTTGGTCATACCCAGGGAGGTTCCCGCTATCTGGGCCAGATCGCGCTGCCGCAGCGGATTTTTCTGGCGGGTTGAGTCGTAGATATTCTCCAAAATGAGGTATTCGGTGTCGATACTGTCGTTATTCATGGAATTTCAGACAAGCCGGGGCCTTCCGGAACATATCCGGAAACAGCCGTTCCCTATAAATAAGGAAATTGATTTATCATCGCCCGGAATACGGCGAGAACATCCGGAAAACTTAGGCGGCCGAAACACGCTCTAAGGATACCGCATGATTTGTTCACTTGTTGAACAACATAACACTTTTGGGGTGAAAATACAAGGTTTCAAAAAAAAGGAGCGCGGGGGCTCCGGGGCGTCACTCGACGATAAAAAGAACCTGGGACTCAATAAAATTGAGGATTTCCGACCGGATGATCGCTTCGGGGGTATCCAGGGCGGCAAGATAACTTTTCCAGTGTTCCACAAAATCATCCGCCTCTTTGCGGCTCAGGGGAAGCTGGTTTCCGATAAGAAGGGTTTCGCTGTTTTTATCCCGTAAAATGCGCTCCGCCCCAAAGACGATCCTGATGTCGGTGAGGGTGTTTTTCTGGTTTCTGATGATAAAAACAATGACCCCCCCGGAATCCGTCCCGGAGGATCCCTTGAATTTTTTGAATACCGAATAGTTCCACTGTTCCAGGGGAATCCGAATCCGGGTGAGGAGTTCCTGGGGGTTAATCGCCAGGGGGCCCGGAATAGAACAAAAACGGGAGGCGGAGATCCAGCGGGAATTTTGTCCGTTCCTAAGCTCAAAATGGGCGTCCAGGGCTACCAGGGGAACGGAAGCGTCCAGCCTTCGCTCAGGATAGCAGATATTGCCCCCTATGGTGGCGATATTCCGAATTTGGGGGCCGGCAATATGTTCCAGGCACCGGGTCAGCACTTCGGGTACGATTTTTCCCAGCCGGATGATTTCATTGAGCCGTACCATGGCGCCGATTTCCAGGTACCGTTCGGTCCGGGTGATCCGGCGCAGGTCCTCCAGCTTGTCCAGGGACAGGATGTTCCGGGGGAGTTCCAGGCTCTGTTTTCCCTGGCCCCGGATAAGCCCGGTTCCCCCCGCGAACGGAACGGCGTCGGGAAACCGGCTCCAGGCGGTAAAAAGTTCCTGGAAAGTGGCGGGAAAAAAAACCTGGTTAAGCGGAGCGGCCATAGAGTCTCCGCTGGCGGATTTCCGCCACCGCGGTTACCGCGTCGGCCAGGATTTCCGGATCGGTACACCGGCACCTGATACCGTCAAAACCAAAAAGAATTTCCTCCCGGGAGGGCTGGCTTTTCCGTTCCAGCAGGGCCGTGGTGGTCAGTATCTTTCCGGTTCTGCAGAATCCGCAGGTTTCAAGGCCCGTCTGAAGAAAACCGGCGATAATATCCTGGTATTCGTCGGTTTGGGAAAAACCTTCAATGGTGATGATCTCGCTGCCCCGGACGCGGAACGCGGGAATCAGGCAGGATTTAATAACCTCGCCGTTAAAAATGACCGAACAAACCCCGCATTTTCCCGCCAGGCAGTCGGATTTTGTTCCCAGGAGCCCAAAATGGCCCCGCAATATATTGATAAGCCGCGTGTCCGCCTCGGCCCGGATCACCACGTCCTCGCCGTTCAGGATAAAACCTATGGTCATAGGGGGCTCTCCTCAGCCTTGAGTTTTACCGCTTCCCATACGTCTTTCGCGGTTAAGGGTATCCGCTGAAAATGGTGATCCATGGCCTGGGAAACGGCCTGTAAATATGCCGCGGGGATGCAGTTAAAGGGCAGTTCTCCTATGCCCTTGGGGTCCTCCGCGTCATTCCAGATAAAATCGATAGCAATGGGGGGAATTTCCGAAGGGTTGGGAATTTTATAGTTATCATCCATGGCGCCGGGGATGACCCCTCCGATATATGCCATCTGTTCCCCGGAAGCCCAGCCCAGGGCCTGGACTACGGAAGCCCGGAGGCTCCTGCGGGCCCGCTTTTCCGACAGGATCCGCCCCCCGTCTATTCCCATCCAGACCCCGCGAATCCGGGGGGTGTATTCTATGGGATTTATCTCAACTTCTACCACCGCGGCGCCCCAGCCTAAATGGGCAAGGCTGTTGGAGTCGAAAATTTTTCCCGGCGGCGGGGGGAGAAACCCTCCCTCTCCGCGGTTTTTGGCGGGATGACAGGCCCGGCGGAC
>JAITKD010000227.1 GCA_031278575.1 Spirochaetaceae bacterium
TCCCCCGGGGTTCTTAAAGGTCAAAAGCTCATCCACCGTATCCGCCGACTGAAGCCACGCCCGGGAGGGATCGTAGCCGATGAGGGAAAGGGCGGTTTCCCTAGGGTCCCGATCCCCCACATAGACGGGGCTGCCCGGGACTATGCCGATATTGGGCCGTTCGGTTTTTTCATCCATAAATATGACGATACTATTCCGGGGATTTCCCCGCAACCCCCTTCAGCCCCCTATGGGGGCCCATAGGGGGCGATAGGCGCACCGGTTAAAAGGGCTCATCTGTCAAAAAGCGCTTTTAGTTCCTCATGGCTCATCCGGGCAAGCCAGGATTCCCCGGAGGAGACGGTCATATCCGCCAGTTCCCGCTTGCTGGTGAGCATGGCATCGATCTTCTCCTCAAAACTGTTCCGGGTGATGAAGCGGTGGACAAAAACCTTCCGGGTTTGACCGATACGGAAGGCCCGGTCGGTGGCCTGGTTTTCCACCGCGGGGTTATACCAGAGGTCGTAGTGGATGACCCGGCTGGCCGCGGTAAGGTTGAGCCCCAAGCCCCCGGCTTTAAGGCTCACGAGGAGGATACGGCTGGCGCTTTCCGTCTGGAAGCGATCCAGCACCTCCTTCCGGCGGTTTTGGGTAAGGCCCCCGTGGTAACAGAGGACGGACTCATCCAGTTCTTTTTGGATGATGGCTTCCAGGCAGGAGAGGGCTTCCACGTATTGGCTAAAGACCAGCGCCTTTTCCCGGTTAGCCAGGATCTCCGGGAGCAGGGTAACCAAAAGGCCCGCCTTACCCGAAAGGGCGGACCGGGGGGGGCTTTCCTTGTCGTAGACCCGGGGATGATCGCAGACCTGTTTGAGGCTGGTGAGGAGGGCCAATACCAGGGCCCGGCGGTCCCGGGGATCCTCCAGCTTTTCCGACTTTTTCATGGTGGCGGTTACGATACTCTCGTAGAGGGCGGCCTGCCCCTTTTCCAGGGCCGCGTATTCGTTGATGCTCACCTTGTCCGGCAGGTCCGCGATGACCTTCTTGTCGGTTTTGAGCCGCCGCAACAGGAAGGGGCCGGTGATCCGCCGGAGGGTTTCGGCCCTGTCCTTCTGCCGCAGGACCTCGATGGGGGTCCTAAAGGCTTCCTTGAATTCGGCCTGGGTTCCCAGATAGCCCGGAAGGACAAAGTCGAAGAGGGATCGCATATCCTCCAGACGGTTCTCCACGGGGGTGCCCGAAAGGGCCAGGCGGTAGTGGGAACGGAGCCGTTTCAGGGTTTTGGAAACCCGGGTTTCGGCGTTTTTCATCAGGTGGGCCTCGTCGGCGATGAGGATGGAAAAGGAGCGGCGGACGAGTTTTTCACTGTCCCGGACCGCGGTCTGGTAGGTGGTAAGAAACACCTCCCCCTCCCCTTCCAGGCTGCGCCTGATGCCGTGGTAGCGGACCACCGTCAGGGAGGGGGCGAAGCGGCCCAGTTCCCGTTCCCAGTTTTCCAGGAGCGCCGCCGGGGCCACGATGAGGCAGCCCTCCCCCAAAAGCCCCTCCTCCTTGAGCCTGAGGAGGGCCGCGATGGACTGGACGGTTTTCCCCAGGCCCATGTCGTCCGCCAGGATACAGCCGAATCCCGAAAGGAGGAGGGAACAGATCCAGCGGTATCCCCGTTCCTGATACTCCCGGAGCTGCGCCCGGAGGCCGCCGGGGACGGGGAAGGAACGTTCCGCAAAGAGGTTACGGATGATCTCCTCCGCGTCAAAGGAGAGTACGCTGTCCCCGGAAAAATGGGCCTTTAGAAAATCGTTAACCGTGGGTTCCTGGGTTTGGGCGCTTTTGAGGAGCCGGGCCAGTTCCGCCGGGTCCAGGCGGATGAATTTATCCCGGAATTTAACCACCGCGTTTTTCTGTTTTACCAGGGCCTGGAATTCAGCGGGGCTTAAGACCTCATCCCCGATGGCCACCTGCCACTGCCAGTCCAAAAGTTTGTCCAGGCCCAGGTAACTCACCAGGGCCCCGGCCTGTTTCGCTTCCCCCTGGAGGACCAGCCGGGGCTTGAGTTCCCGGTGGAGGTTTTTGGGGAACACCACGGCGATCCCCAGCCGGGAAAGCAGGGGGGCGGCGTTATCCAGAAAATCCGCCAGCCGGTCCTCGCCAAGCCGCACGGCGTTGCGGGTCGAAAGGGCAGACAACTCCGGGAGGTAGTTGGAAAGGGCCGTGGGGGCCCGGAGGACCTCAATGGAACCGGTTTTTTTTACCGCCTCCTTGAGGGGAACCTTTTCAAGCCCCCCCTCCCCTTCTACAAGGACCTCCATGGAAAGGACAAAATCCGGGGGCCTCTGGTCCTCCGGGAGGGGCTTCCGTTTTTCCGCCGGGGTTTTAAGGGTAAATTGGTAATTGAAGGCGGAAAAGTCCATCCTGAGTACCGCCAGCCAGTTGGCTATGGCCAGGGGCATACTCCGCAAAGCCGGGGAAGCCACGTCCCGGACCCCGCCCTGAAAAAAAAGGTCCAGGAGATCCCGGAGGTTCCTATCCCCCGCCGGAAATCCCTTGGCCTGGGGAAAATAAACCCGCCGAACCCATTCGGTGAGCAGGGCCGAGGCGATAAGATCCACCACGCTTCTCGGAGTTGCATAGGAAACCTTCGCCCGGTCCGGGCCGTTTTTGGCGGGGAGCGTTGCGCCGGCCCGGGACTTGGCGGCCCTCGGCGGCCTCTTCGGTTCCGGTTCCAGGGGGAGCAGCCGATCCTCATACCGGGCCAGGGCATCAAGGCCCTCCCGGATCAGGGGAAGCCGGTCATAGGGGAGCCAGAGGATCCGCAGTTCTTCCCCCTCCAGAAGGGGACAGGGGATAAGGGCCCCGGCGGAACAGAGCAGGTTGAGAAATTTGAAAAGGTAGTAGAGGAAGGTATAGGAGGAGGTACCGTCATCGGAGGAAAAAGACCGGAACCGGGTAAAGGCCTCATAGAGGCCGTATCGCTCCGCTTCACCTGAGGGGCTTTGCCGGATCAAAACCGGGACCGCCCCGGCCTTCGCCCCGGCGCATTCCAGCGTCCAGCGGGACCGGGAAAAGCGGTGTTCCTCGGCATCGATATCCCCGGCCTCTTCCCAGGGGATAAACCGGGCCGCCCGGTGGTAGAATTCCGCCAGTACCAGGGAAAAATCCCCCTCGCTGAAGGGCGGCGCCGGGGGCAGGAGGGAGAGGATCAGATCCGTACAATGGGGAATTTCGGAAAATTCCGGAGGTTCCGGGGGAATTTCCCTATCGCCGCCTGAGAATTCCACGGTAAAGGGCGGGGACAGTTCCCGGCCGCCGGACCCGGCGTCCAGGGACAGGCCGTAACGGTCCGCGACCTTTCGGAGATCTATCCCCCGGAGACGGAAAAGTACCAGGGGATCGGCGTCGATTTCCCGGGCAATGATATAATACAACGCCGCCATGTGTTTACAGGGATCCCCATAATCCGGGCAATTACAGGATCGCTGCATCTCCCTCCAGCGTTTGGGAATAAGGTTTATCCCCTCCTTTTTGAGTTTAACCAGGAAGGATTCAGGAAGTTCCCCCGCGGCAATCCGGGCCAGCAGGGAGGGATCCTCCTCTATCAACGCAAAAACCCGATCCCCCTCCTTCAGAGGCGGAAAGGATATCTCCACCTTGTAGAAGGGCCGGTAATTTCCCTCAACCTTGGCCCGTACCTTTCCGTTCGTAATTTCCAGGGAAAGAACCTTTCCGGTATTGGCATACCTTTTCCCCCGATCAAGGCGGGCCCCCATCTGATAGCTGTCCAGAACATCGATAAACCACTTTCCCCAGGGGGTCCTGCCATACGTTTGCTTTGCCATAGTATTGAGTATATTCTATGATTATATTATAGGGAACCGCTAAAAACTTCAATTTTTAGCGGTTTTCTTACCCCACGCCGGAATTCATTGTATCATCCTGTTAAACCTGATACACTAAGCCGGTCATGATTTCTTCACCCCGGGCTTTTTTAAGACGGGTCATCCGTCTCGGGTTGAGTCCCCCGGTTCTCTTTTTTCTGGCCCTCAGGCTTTATGCCGAACCCTCGGTGCTGATCTCCCCGGGGGATCCCCTTTTGCAAGACCTCCGGTTCCTGGTCCGCCAAGGGGGAATAAGTTTTACCTCCCTTACCCCGCCTTTTTCGGGAAATGAAATCCGGGGGATACTTCGGGATCTCAACCCGGACACCCTTTCCGGCCCCGGTTTGGCCGCCTATGACCGGATCATAAACGCCCTCAACCCTAAGGTGTTGCTCCCCCGGGGCGTCTTCAACCTGTCCCTTGGGGTACAGGCCGCCCCGGAACTGCGGGTCAGGACCAACCGGGAGGTATCCTGGATCCGGGGTATCCACGACAGTCCGGCCTTTTTTTCCATTCCGGTGAATTTATTTTTTACCGATTACCTGCTCCTCAACGCCGAACCGATACTGACTTCGGAACCCTCCGTTTACGAGGATGCGGGGGTCCTGGGGAACACCAACCTCCCCTATCTCCCGGAACGGGTGGATCTCAACATGCCCCTCCGGGCCTTTGCCGCCGCCGCCGGGCCCTGGTGGAGTTTTCAACTGGGCCGGGACCGCCTTTCCTTTGGGCCGGGTAAAACCGGGAACCTGGCCCTTTCGGATACCCCGGATTTTTACGATTTCGGCAGAATTTCCTTTTTTTCTCCCAATTTTAAATATTCGTTTCTTATAAGCCAGCTTCCCCTTTCCACGGACAGCCTTTTTGCCCCGGGGTTTGGCCCGGCCTCTTCCGGGGAACTTACCCAAACCACCCAGCGGTATCTCTACCTGCACCGGATGGACGCGCGTTTTTTCCGCCGCCTTTCCATTGGCTTCACCGAGGGGATTATGGCAGGCAATTCGCCCCCGGAACTGCGGTTTTTTACCCCCCTGGGGGTCTTCCATTCCTTTTTCGCCTGGAACGACTATGCGCCCTGGCGAAGCCTGGGGCCCCGGGGAAATACCGCGGAAGGTTCCCTGGCGGGTTCCCTCTTTTCGGTCGATCTTGAATGGGCGGTTATGCCGGGTTTGGCTTTTTACGGCCAGTTGGTGATGAACGAATTTTCCACCTCCTATGAAAAGGAACGGTGGCCCGACGATCAGCCCCCAAACGGCCTGGGGTATTTAGCCGGCCTGGAGTATAGCCCCGGTTTTACCTCCTGGGGAGCTTCTTTTTACGGGGAAGTGGTGTATACCGATCCTTATTTATACGTCCTCTCCAGCCCCTTTGCCAGTTTTATTTCCATGCGGCGGCTCCCGGAGCTTGGCAAAAAGGAACTCCGTTATAGATGGCTCGGCCATCCCCAGGGCAGGGACGCCCTGCTTATCGCCCTGGGGGCGGACCTCCTGCGGGAACCCTGGGGGGCTTCCCTGGGCATCTCCTTTATCCGCCGGGGGGAACATACCATTTCTTGGGACTGGACCAAAGGGCCGGATAGTTTTAGTGAAATAAGCCCCACGGGAAGGCCCGAAAACATTTTGACCGCCCAGGGAGCAATAACCTGGAAATTCCTCCCCGGATTCAACCTGAAATTCTTTGCCGCGGGATCCGTGATTTTTGATCTCCGCCACCAGGAGCGGGCCGAAGCGGAATTTGGTTTTGAAACCGCCCTTTCGATTTCCTATTCCCGGAATTTCTGAGCGGGACCCGGCGGGACGATGTTTTCGGAAGGCGCTTTTTCCTCAAGGGGTTCGGGAATACACACCCGCCCCCGGTAGAGTACCTTGGGGTATATGGTGATCCCCAGCTTTTTTTCCAGCCGGGCCAGGCGGCGCATCTCCTCCTCGTCCCCGATGGTGATCATGAGCCCCCGCCTGCCGGCCCGGCCGGTACGGCCCGCCCGGTGGACATAGGGGCCCGCTTCGGCGGGCACGTCCAGGGCGATCACGTGGGTGATGCCGGGGATGTCCAGGCCCCGGGCGGCGAGGTCGCTGGATACCAGTACCGTAATTTTTCCGGATCGGAAGCCGTCGACGGCCTCTTTCCGGTTTTTTTTATCCATATCCCCGTACAGGCCCGCCGCGGGGACGCGGTGGTATTGAAGCTGGGAAACAATATTCCCCGGCTGTCCCCCGCCGCCTGAAAAAACCAGGGCCTTTTTCGGTTTTACCGCCCCCAGCAAAGAACGGAGGCTTTGGATCTTCCGCCGCCCCTCGGAAAAAAACGCCCAGTGTTCTATCCGGCTCCGGAGGACCTCCTCATCGCCGGCATCCTCAAACAGGACCCCCTCACCCATAAAGGGTAAAAGCAGATCCCGGTTTTGGGGGGATATGGTAGCGGAACAGGCGGCGGTCTGCCGGTCCCGGTTTATAAAGCCTAACAATTCCCGGGTGTCGGCGGCAAGCTCCTCCGCAAAAAGCCGATCCCCCTCGTCCAGGACCAGCGCCCCGACGCTTCCCAATTTGAGTTTTTTCATCCGGGCCAGGAGCAAAAGACGACCGGGATTACCCACAATCACCCGGGGCTTTTCTTTTTTAAGGGCCTCTATCTGCCGGTCCAAGTTGGCGGAACCGATGAGGAGGTTCACCTTAACCGGGGGATCCTGCCCTTCAAGAAGAAAATCCGCCTCTTTTTTTATCTGGGAACATAATTCCAGGGTGGGGGCGCAGATCAGTATCAGGGGACCGCCGCCTTTACCGGAGCCGCCGCTTCCGCCGGAACCGGACTCCCCGGCGGGAAGGCGCTGAAACAAGGGGAGCAGGTAGGCGAAGGTCTTACCCGTCCCGGTGGCGGAACGGAAGATAAGGTTTTTCCCGGAGGTCAGAAG
Source organism: Spirochaetaceae bacterium (assembly GCA_031278575.1). Taxonomy (GTDB): domain Bacteria; phylum Spirochaetota; class Spirochaetia; order Treponematales; family Breznakiellaceae; genus JAIRMO01. Next base: position 6,763 of record JAITKD010000227.1, read on the forward strand.
GGGAATCACCCGTTTCTGGATCTCCGTGGGTTCTACAATATCCCGCTCCCTGAGTTTTTCAATAAAGCGGGGAGACACTCCCAGTTCCGCGAAGACGCCTGCCACCATATCACCCCTCTATTCCGGACCGAACAACGCTATGGTTTCCGGTATTTTTCATACAACCCTATCATGGAATCGATAAACCGGTCCACCGAATAATCACGGGATATGGTTTCGGATTTTTTCCCCATCCGCGCCCGTAAGGCGGGATCTTCCAAGAGGAGGAGGGCCTTTTCCCAGAGCAGGGTATCATCCTCCACGGCCCAGCCGTTTTCCCCGCTGATCACCATATCCGTAATGCTGACATCCGCCGCCGCTACTATCGGAAGCCCCGAGGCCATGGCTTCGATAAAGGTTATGGGGTGAACCTCGCTGTGGGAGGCGCTCATAAACAAATCCGAAACCGCGTAAACCACCCGCACTTCGTCGGGCCACCGGAGGTATCCCGTAAAAACTATGGCGTCCCTGATCCCCAGATTGGCTCCGCAGGTTTCCAGTCCCCGCCGATCAGGGCCGTCCCCCACCAAAATCAACTTTGTCTTGGGCCGCCGGGTATGGATCTCCGTAAAATTCTCCAATAAGCGGTCTACGTTTTTTTCCTGGCTTAAACGTCCCACAAACACAATCAGTTCATCATCCTCGGCGATGGAGAACCGTTTTCGGAACTCCCGAAGGTCCCGGCTTATCTCATCGGGCCGCTCATAAAAGCCGGAAAGATCTATGCCGTTGGGAACCAGCTCAACCGGCGGCCAGTTGTATTTAACGCTGTCAAAATAGTCTTTTATTTTCCGGGAAGGGGCGATAATACAACACTGTCCCCTGAGTACGTTTTTTAGAAGAACGGACAGGTGTTTTTTCAAAAAAAATTCCAACAGCAGGGGGACGTAATACAGATAATCCTGATAATAGGTGTGCAGGGTATGTATCGAAGGAATATTGAGCTTTTTGCTGACCCGCCGCGATGCCAGAAAGAGGCTGAATTCGGAATGGGTATGGATGATATCCAGGTTCAGGGGGCGGGCAATATCAATAAGCTGCTTTTCAATAAACAGCCCGATCCGGTGCTGGGGTTCATTGGGGAATTGAATAGACTTGATCCGAAAAACCCCCGGTTCATCAACGGCATAGGGATGCTGAACGGTAAATACATACGCCCGATGCCCCCGTTTTTCCAATTCTGTTTTTAAAGTTCTTACCACCGTAACCACCCCGTTAACCTGGGGGGTGTAGGTATCACTGAAGATACCGATATTCATACCATTTCCTCTCCCATACGTTAAGGAAACGCTGATTAACTTGACGCTAATCACGTTTCCCTAATGTATTTGCTCATTTCATTGCGCAAATGGGGTAAACTTTGTTTACCTTGCGTTAAAGTAGCGCCGATTTATTCTCGATTGAATAAATCAGTGCTTCCTTAAGTATACTATATCGGGACCTTTTTTGGAACAGACGCCGTAACCATCTACGGGACCGCCGGATCGTTCAGGGGGTGATGCGCAATTCTCCATGATTTTTCCCTGTTTCGCTATGGATGATTTATAAAAAAAAATCTAAAATAAACATTATGGATAGGGACCATGTACCGTTGTTGTTGGGAGCCATAGCGCAATTCTCAATATATGGGGAATTTGAATTTGCCGAACCCTTTGGCGGCGGCCATATCAATAATACCTACCGGTCCCAATGGAACCAGGCG